>JBGQLF010000044.1:0-15809 GCA_041499985.1 Gemmataceae bacterium | reverse complement strand
CTGTGGCTGACCGACTTGAAGGCCGAAGCCCAGCCCCAGACTTCCTGGCTGTGGCAGGGCTATTTGGCTCCGGGCAACGTCACGCTGCTGACCAGCCAGTGGAAGTCGGGCAAGACCACCTTGGTGGCCGTGCTCCTGTCCCGCCTCAAGACCGGCGGCCTGCTGGCTGGACGGCTCCTGCGGCCGGGCAAGGCGGTGGTCGTGTCTGAGGAGAGTCCGCAGCACTGGTACCAGCGCAGCCAGAAACTGCACTTCGGCGATCATCTGTGCTGGTTCTGCCGGCCCTTTCGCGGCAAACCCAGCCCGGAGGAATGGCTCGCGCTGCTGGAGCATCTACGTACGCTGCACGGGCAGCACCGCTTCGATCTGGTGGTGATCGATCCGCTGGCGTCGTTCTTGCCCGGGCGCGATGAGAACAATGCCGGCGTCATGCTCGCCGCGCTGCTGCCACTACAACAACTGACCAAGCAGGGCGTCAGTGTCCTGGTGCTGCACCATCCGCGCAAGGGGGAGCCGTTGGCGGGCCAGGCCGCGCGGGGCAGCGGTGCCTTGAGTGGCTATGTCGATATTCTCCTGGAGATGCACTGGTACGATCAACCCAGCGACGGCGATCGGCGTCGCCGACTGCACGCCTACTCGCGCCATGACGAGACGCCGCGGCAGCAAGTGCTCGAGCTGACCGCGGACGGCACCGATTATCTCTGTCACGGCGACCTGGAAGAAGCGGCGTTTCGCGGCAGCTGGCAACGGCTGCACCGGGTGCTTGAAGAGGCCGGGCAGAAGCTGACGCGGCTGGAGATTCACCAGCACTGGCCCGCCGAGGAGAGGGCACCCGACAAGGGGACATTGTGGCGCTGGCTGGAGCGCGCCGTGGAGCGGGGGCAGGTACTGCGTGACGGCAGCGGACGCAACCACGATCCGTTTTGCTACTGGCTGCCGGGCCAAGAGGAGAAGTGGCGGCAGAGTCCGTTCTATATGCCGGAGATACCGGAACTCAAGCAGGCGCAGCGGTTGGCCGAGGAAATGCGCCGGCGGCTTCTGGAAGGGTTGTAGGGCATGAACGGATGAGCGCAAGCTGACGAAGGGGGAGCGAGGAAGATCGCCTTGCTGGCCCCTCGCGTCACGGTTTCGCCCACTGTATTCTGCGGCGGACGCTTCGCGTATAATCAAGGAGATGGGGTGGCGAGGGGACCCAGACCGAGTTGCGGCCAAGTGGGTAGACGATGGAATACTTGCACAAAGAATTCGATCTGGCCGCAGGGGATAGCATCGAGGTGACGCTCGCCGGGAACGCCGCCAACGTCCTGCTGCTCGACGAAGACAATTTTCAGAAGTACCGGCAAGGGAAGCCCTACCATCATGATGGCGGCGGCTACGTGCGCACCAGCCCCTTCCGTATCCAAGCCCCGCAGCCAGGCCGATGGCATCTGGTAGTTGATCTGGCAGGTGGCGCTGGCAGGGTCCATGCCTCGGGCCGGATCATCAGCGGGTCGATCGCATAACGGGGTAGCCTTGGCCGCCAAGAAGAAGACCCAAGAGCAGGTGGTCCGCATCGCCCCGCTTGGGGAACTACGTGCGTATACCATTTCGGAACACGAACTGGAGAAGCTGGAGCAAGGGGCTCCGGTTTCGGACCTGCTCACGATTGGCTTGTGTCTTCTCTCGGCCGCCCTGACCGTTCTGGTCACCGTTCTGAGCACTTCCTTGACAGCGCAGACATTTACCCTGTTCTTCTGCACGTTGCTGATCACCGGCCTTGGGGGAGCCATTTGCACCTTCCTCGGCTGGCGCTTGCGCACCAACACGAAAGAACTGGTCCGGCAAATCCGCGATCGGATGCCCGATGCGCCAACTGTCCAACAAGTAACCATCGAGCCCGTCACGAATGGGCCACTGGTTGAGACTTCCTCGGAGCCTACTTCGCCCGCGCAAGCGCCGCCTGGGCTGCCCACTCCACCCGCAGGGCAGGCAGGAACGCCGACGCCCTAATCAACGGATGCAGTTGACCGGGCCGGCAATCGGGGCATCCGCGGTCCCAAGTCTCTCAAGCCGGCCCGGCAACTGATTCTGGTCGTTAGACCTTTGAGGATGAGTGCTGTGTTGATCGAATGCCCGTATTGTCAGTCGAAGGTCGATGCCAAAGTTGTAGGCGAGCGCCATTACTACAACCCTCCGGACGATCCGATCCCCTCCAAGGTGTCCGTGGCAGGGTGTCCGAGTTGTGGCAACACGCTGGTGGGGCTACAGGAGGAAAATGGGGATCCGGAGTGCGAGGATCGATGGTCGGAGGCGATCCGGCTTTGGCCTCAACCCAAGAGGACGATCGCTTGGACGGTGCCGGACATTGTCAAGACGTCGCTGGAAGAAGCCGACCGATGTTATTACGCAGGCGCGTACTCAGCATGTGTCGTAATGTGCGGGAGGGCGCTCGAGGGTATCTGCTTGCATCACAATACAAAGAGCAGCACGCTCAGTGATGGCCTCAAAGAACTAAAGGAGAAGGAGATCATCGATAAGCGCCTCTTCACCTGGGGCGATGAATTCCGGAAGGTGCGCAACTTGGGGGCACATGCGTCAACCGAGAAGGTTTCGAAGCAGGATGCCCGTGATGTGCTTGACTTTACTCACGCGATCACGGATTACGTCTTTGTGCTCAGCGGGAAGTTCGATCAGTTCATGGAGCGAAGGCAGAAGAAGGACCT
Organism: Gemmataceae bacterium; assembly: GCA_041499985.1. Taxonomy (GTDB): domain Bacteria; phylum Planctomycetota; class Planctomycetia; order Gemmatales; family Gemmataceae; genus JBGQLF01. The sequence continues at coordinate 13,107 of JBGQLF010000044.1, read as the reverse complement.
GGCTTAACGAATTGTTGCAGCAGACCGTCCGGGCCTGGTCGCATTCCACGGTTTGACATCTCTCCGGCAGCCCTGAGGCTGAGCTTTGGCAATAGGCAGGACGAGGAGTTCCAATGAACGCCAAGAAGCAAGTGACGATTTACACTCGCGGCGTCTCTTCCTCCCGAGGCACGGGAGGGTATGGTGTGGTTCTCCTCTGCGATGGCCACCGCAAGGAGTTGTCCGGTAACGTCCCAGACAGTTCAAACAACTGCATGGACATCTTGGCGGCAGTCGAGGCCTTGCGGGCATTGAAGTCTCCCTGCCAGGTAACGCTCTACAGCACCAACACATACCTGACCGACGCGATCAGCAAGGGTTGGGAACAGCGCTGGCGGACAAACGATTGGAGGAACAGTGAAAGGCGGCCTACTCCGCACGTGGAGTTGTGGGAGGAGTTGCTTGGGCTCTGCGCAGCCCACGAGGTCGCCTTCGAGTACATGCGCTTCGAGCCCGATAATAGCGAGTATGCGCGGTGTGACACGCTTGCCCATCAAGCCGCACTGCGGGAAGTTGCTGTAGCAGACGAGGAACTGGTGCCTATCACCGCGGTGTTGATTGAGGCCGGCAAATCCGAGCGCGGCGGCTGGAGCAGGCGGCAGCTTGATTGCCTCGGCGTGCCCTGGCCCCCGCAAAGCGGGTGGAAGGCGGCCTCGGTGGGCCGACTTGTCCGGCGAGCAGAGGCAGAGAGGTTTATTCAGCTGAAGTCAAAGGGCGCAGGGGCTGGTGGAGGTTCTGGCCTGTTCGAGGACAGTAGTGAGAGTGGCGTCTAACCACAAGACCGTTCGTCTTAGCGCAAGTCACAGCCAGCTGATACCTTGTGTTTGTCCAGAACCAAGGTCTCAGGGAGGCTGTGACAATGAGCCAACAAGGGCGTTGCACGTTGCCCGCGGACGACGCGGGGCGCGAGGAAAACAAAGGGCGGAAAACAAAGGGAAAACAAAGGAACCAAGGGGACGCAGCTCAAATTCAAATGACTTGCGTCCCCCTTTGCCCTCTTCCCGTCCCCCTTTGCCCCCTTCCGTAGATGTCGCCTTTCACGTCGGCCTGCATCAGTGACCACTTCACCGGCTCGATCAGGTCCACGATCAGCCGGCGTAGGGTGGCGGGGTTCTGGATGTCGGCCCGTGCCTTTTTGAAGATTTCGCCGAGCATCCCCGGCTGCTTGCCGAGTTCTTCGAGGCAGTGGCGGTAGTGCGTCTCCAGTTCGTCGCCTTCACGCTTCAGCAGACTCTCCCAGCCGAACTTGGCCGGCACGATGGACGGGCGATTGTAGGGCGGCTTCGTCATCTCGTCGGCCATTTTGAGAAAGAGCAGGAAGGTGATCTGCTCCGTGTAGGCCAGGTACGAGAGGCCGTCGTCGCGCAGGACGTGGGCGAAGTTCCAAGCTTTGCTGACGATCTGTTGGGTGTCGTTGCTCATGTCGCCTCATTCCGTGTCATTCCGTGTCATTCCGTGTCATTCCGTGTCATTATGGAGCGCGCGTTGCCAGCGAGCGCCAGGGCCTCGACCTGAAGAGACCACCAACCCGAGAGTCCGGAGCAGGATCAGGTCATCTCGGACGGTTTGCTCGGGCGGCGGAGAGGTAAACACCGACAACAACTCCCTCAGCCGCTTCGGACTACCGTCCCGCAGGGCGTGGAGAAGCCGCCGCTGCCTTTCGGTCAGGTCGTGTTCGACACGGTGCGGTGGCACATAGCCGCTCGAGATAAACCGGACGACGACGCTTCCCGCCCGCTCCTCGAACTGGGGCGGCGGGTGACCGGCGGCCACGCACAGGTCGATGATCTTCTGCGTGCCCCGGCCCCAGCGCTCGATCAGCCCCCGGCGAAAGAACACGTCGGCCAACAAAGGATTGCGCGGCCTCGAATCGTGGTCGCGCGTCAAGTCCTGCGGGGTCAGGCCGAAGGGCAAGGTACCGGCGCTAATGATCTCGACACGATCGTCGTACACCGCCACGCTGACCGCGCCGCCGTAGATCGAATAGTCCCGGTGAACCAGCGCATTGACGAGCGCTTCCCGCAACGCCACCGGCGGGAATAGGGGTTCGTCGATCCGCTCCAAGACCCCCGGCTCGAACCGGCCGGCGACCGGCAAATGACGCCGCAGGAAGAGAATCGCCTCCCGTAGCAGCAGGAAGGCATGGCCCGTGAGTTGCTGCTGGTCGAGGAACTCGGCCTTCGTCACGCCGCGGAAGCGGGCCAGGCGCAGCGCGCACTGCGGATAGTTCGGCAACGGCTCGTTGGCGAACGCCACGACCGCCGCCTGGGTCGGCACGCCGTCGACGAGCAGGTGGAATTTCCGTAGCGTGTCGGCGGGGCCGGACCATGGCCCGATGAGCCGGCCCGCGGCCATCGCCTCCGTCACCGTTTGCTGGATATCCGCCTCATCGAGGTCGTCGAGGCGATAGCCCACAGCCGGCTGGTTTTCCCAGCGCTGCAGGGCGTGGTCGCGCTCCAGCAGCCGGCGCTCGTACTCCCCCTGCGGCATCGACGTAGTCGTCGAGGTGATCCGCCGGAAAGGTCGGCCCTGGTAGACATACGGAGCCAATGGGCCCGCGCCGGTTTCGAGTGCCAACACCGTCTTGCCGCTCGCCAGGAGAATGCGGTCCAGGCTGGGGTGCGCAGGTGGATCGAGCCGCTTGATATGCTCGGCGATTTCTTGCAGCGTCGCATCGGTCACGTCCTGGCCGTTGATCTTTCCCTTCTCGGTCACGCCGAACAGCACGCCGCCACCGGCGCCGTTGAGAAATCCGCACAGCGTCTCCATGCCTCCCTTGAGGTCGCCGGTCGATTTCTTGAACTCCAGCCGCTCGGATTCACCTTCGGAAACGAGTTGTCGTAATTCATCGAGATTCATCGCTCGTTCCCTCCCTTCTCGATGGAACTGACTTCCCCCGCCGTCCACGGGTTCGGGCTGGGGATTGTTCCTTGCGGTTGGCCTCGTGGGATGACCGGCTGGAACGCAGCCGTTCCAGCAGCACGCTGGCCGATTCGTTCTTCGGGTCTTGCGGGACCAGTTTCCCCTCGAAGGCTTGCTTGAGGATGCTCTGGCGAAGGCGAGAGGCACGGGCGAGGCTTGTCACGATGAACCGTTCTGCATCTTCAATGAGCGAGAAATGTCGCTCCACTTCGGCGATGATCGCAGCCTGCTCGTCGATCGGAGGAAGCGGAAATTCGATTTCCGAGAATCGCCCTGCTCCCAAATGCGCAATGTTCACAGTGATCGTAGCGATCTTCTGAAACCGCCCGTTCTTCAGGTAAGCCAGAAACACCTTGAGAGCAAAGTTTGCATCGACGCCACCGAGCGGTCGAAAGCGAACGAGGGTGTTGGTGAAGCAGGCTCCCGGAACTTCATCCCGATACATCGCAGGACGACCGATAAGTTCCATGCTCTGCCCCTCGTTGAGCAAGATGTCACCGAACGAAAGCCGGAACGTCTCGAATTCTTGCGGCGTGAAATTCATTTCCATAACATCGCTGATGTCGATCCGATCCTCGAAGACATTGGCGACCCGCAAATAAGAATGCATGTGCGGGCCGTTGTGATGTTGGGGTGATCTTTGGCGTCCAAGTTGCACGAAGCCGACTTGTTGAACACTCGCCCAGCACCAACTTTCCGGCAATTCCGGCAGTCCGGTCACAGTTGGCGGCATCGGCTCGACATACTTTTCCCGCCAGTTCTTCGGTGGCGTCTTGTCGGCGGCGGCGAACTTGGCGTCCTGCTCGGCCTCCCACCGTCTTCGTCGCTCTGTGAGAATGCGGTCGAGCAGTTTCGACGCCGGCTCAGTGGCCGGGTGCTGCTGTCGCCAATCAGCGGTCAGCCGGCCTTCGACCGCCGCTTTCAGGACGGCGGCACGGTAGCGCTTCAGGTTGGCCCTCGCCCGCTCCAGAGCCGCTACGCCAGCGTCGAGGTCGGAGAACAACTCTTCCATCTTGGCGACGATGCGGCGCTGCTCGTTCAGAGGGGCTAATGGGAAGCAGAGCGCCCTGAGCTTCGTGCTGTTTACGTTTGCCTGTCCAACCTGCTGACTTACCACTGACCGCACCCAAAGCCTTCCGTAGTGGGAGTTCAGGTAGAAGCAGAGGTACTTTGGGTTACAGGCCGCTCCGAGCCGCAAGGCCACCAGATACGAGGCGTAGCTGCACGGGAATGGGACTCCGGTGTAAACTGCGGACTTTCCGACCAACTCAGCGCTGTTCGTCCGGTTGAAAAGGAGATCGCCTTCTCGCAGGAGCAGTTTCGGGAACTCCTCGTGATCGGTAGGCAGGTACTTGAGGTCGGTCACATCGAGACGACCATCTCGGATGTTTCCCATCCGAAGGACCGGCAGACCTACGGCGTCCTCAGAGGTCTTCGCCGATGAGCCGTACTGACACTGCTCGGTGATCTCATCAACCGTGGTCCAGCACCACCCGTCCGGCAAATAGTACCCCTCATGCTGGGCAGCGTCCTGTCTGTTCTGTTCACTCATGCCGCCAGCCTCGTGTTCAACTCGTCTGGGATAGTTGCCAGCCTTTCGCGGCTCACGTTTCTTGACTGTCGGGAGGCTTCGCCGGCCCCTCCGGTTCAACCGGCCCATTCGCCTCCTGGTCAGGTTTCTGTGCGTTGATGCGGGCAATGAGCGAATGGATCAACGCCCGTACTTGTTCTGACCGAAGGACTTCACGGACCAACCGGATAAATTCATCGTCTGTCGCTGCCCGCCGCTGGCTTACGGAGGGGTCGATGGAGCGCTGGATCGCTGAACTGATGACCTGGAATGAGTTCAGCGGTTTTGGAGCAAACGCCTCAGCGGCGACGGTGACGGGATAAGGCATCTCCTTGTCGTGCGTGGCCGACAGCAACCGCTCTCGGTAGAAATTCAGCCCCGGTGCGATCAGGTCCAACTGATGCTGAACGAGAGTGTCCGTCTCCGTCGTGGTTAGCTTGGCCTGGAGTATTCCCTGCGTCTTCCGGGCTAACAGCCCCTCTTGCGTCTTCAGCACCGCGATAGGTGGCAACACATTCACCTTGATGTCATCTGACCAGCAGTCGGGGATAGCGGTAGTCATGCTAATTCTCCACACAAGGTTCATGCCGCCAACGTCGTGTTCAACTCCTCCAGGATCTCCCCCAGCCGGTCGCCGAACAGCTCAAACGCCCGCCCCAGCCCGCCAATCTGGTTGAACGGCACGTCGTCCAGGTCGTCGCGCTCGATGCTCAGGCTGCTGGCGATGTGGTCCTTGATGGCATCCAGCCACCGCCGCTGCTCTGGGGTGAACTGTACGCCGGCACCCGCCTGATCGGCGAGCCACCGTTGATACCGCTCCTCGACCGTCAGCCCCACCGGGGCCAAGATCGAGTCGGGATCCAGGGCGTGCTTCACCAGGGCGATCACGTCCACCAGTTGTTTGCCCCCGTGCGCCTTCACCTTCTGCGGGTCCACGGCCTCGAACGCCTGCCACAGTCGCACCGGGTCCAGCCGGTGCGGAGGCCGCCGAATCGCCGCCGCCAACTCCTTCACCTGGGCGTATCGTAACCCGGCCCGGTAAGGCCGGCTGTACAAAACCTTCAGCGCCTCGATCTCGTCCTTGTTCTCCTCGATGAACTGCCGGAAGCTGGTCAGCAATGACCGGGCGTTCTCCAGTGCCGCCGCATCGAAGCCGGCCCGAAGCAGGGTGTCCCTGGTCTGCTCATCGATCACCTGCTCCAGCGCCGCCTTGGTGTCGAGGATGGCGGTGCGCAGCTTAGGGCTGTGGAACGGCTTCAGGGCCGAGCGCATCTGGGCTTGCTCCACCTGCTGGAGTTGCTTCTGCGTCGGCTCCTGGCCTTCGGGCACCTGGTACTTTTCGATGGCCTGCTTTGTGACCTCATCCGGGTCGATGCTCTTCAGGAGTTCGGCGCAGAGGGCGGGCAAGGCTTTGCCACAGGCTGCCTGGGCAATGGCGGTCTGTTGGGCCGGGGCGAGTTGGCGGTCGAGCCGGGAGAGGCGTGCAGCCAGCGTGGACACCAGGTCGGCGTCGGCGGCACCGGCTGCGACCAGTGCCATGATCTTGTCGAGGGCGACCGAAGGCTTCCGGTCCAGCGGCTTGGTCGCCGCCTTCTCCTCCTCGCACACCCCGACCGCATCGACGATGACGAAGTGCGTCTTCGTCTTGGCGTCGGGCGTCACCATCTGGAGCGCGTCCGGGTCCATCACCCGGCAGCCCCGGCCCTTCATCTGCTCGAAGTACGACAGCGACCGGATGTTCCGCAAGAACAGCAGACACTCCAGCGGCTTCACATCGGTCCCCGTGGCGATCATGTCCACCGTGACGGCGATCCGGGGGTAGTAGGCGTTGCGGAACTCCGACAACAGGTCCTCGGGCTTTTTGCCGGTCGTCTTCGACGTGATCTTCTGACAAAAGTCGTTGCCCTTGCTGAACTCCTCCCGCATGATGCGCACGATGTCTTCGGCGTGCAGGTCGGTCTTGGCGAACACCAGCGTCTTGGGAACCTCGGTGCGACCCGGAAAGATTTCCGGCAGCCGCTCCTTGAAGGTGCGGATCACCAGGCGAAGCTGGTTCTCAGAGACCACGTCCCGATCCAGCTGGTTGGCGGTGTAGGTCAGGTCGTCGTCGAGTTCTTTGTATTTTTTCCCCTTGGTACGACGGTCCCGGTGCGGCACGAACACGCCCGGCTCCCGGACCAGCTTGGCCCCGTAGCTGGTGATCTGCGTCTCGATGCGGTAGACGTCATAGCCGACGTTGACGCCCTCGGCGACGGCTTGCTCATGCGTGTAGTCCTGGACCAGGTTGCCGCCGAAGAAGCCGATGGTCTGCGCCGTGGGCGTGGCGGTCAGGCCGATGAGGAAGGCGTCGAAGTATTCCAGCACTTGCCGCCACACGTTGTAGATGCTGCGGTGGCACTCATCGACCACGATAAAATCGAACTTCTCGATCGGAATCTTGGGGTTGTAGACGACCGGCAGCGGCTCCTTGATGAGCGCGGTTTCCGCCTCGAACAGAGAGCCTTCCTCGTTCTCCTCGACGAACTCCTCTTCGCCCCGGAGCATGGAGTAGAGCCGCTGGATGGTCGTGATGCAGACCTTGCTGGCCGGGTCGATGGTGTTCTTCTTCAAGTGCTGGACGGTGTATTCCTCGGTGAACTTGTAGCCATTGTAGGGCGAGACGTACTGCTGGAACTCGTTGAGCGTTTGCCGGCCCAGGTTGTTGCGGTCCACCAGGAAGAGGATGCGCCTGGCCCTGGCGAACCGGATGAGGCGGTAGCAGAAGGAGACGGCGGTGTAGGTCTTGCCGCTGCCGGTCGCCATCTGGATGAGGGAGCGAGGCCGCTTGTCGGCCAGCGACTTTTCGAGATTCCGGATGCTCTCGACCTGCACTCGCCAAAGCCGCTGCGTGTTCAGCTCCGGCATCTGCCGCAGCAGAGTGCGAACCTGGGCATCGAGGTTGAGGAGGCGGAGCAGTTCCTCGGGCCGGTGGAAGGTGAAGACCTCCCGACTGCGGGCGTCCGGCTCCAGGGCGTTGGTGAACTGCGTGACCTCGCCGGTGGACTCGTAGGCGAAGGGCAGGGGGAGGACGAAGTGGGGCAGGCCCGGTGGGAGGCCGTCTTGATACTTGGCGGACTGTGTTTCGACGCCGGTGAGGGTGTGGCCTTCGGGCTTGGCCTCGATGACGCCGACCACCCTGCCGTCCATGTAGAGGAGGTAGTCGGCAGAGCCGCTCTGGAGCGGGAACTCCCGGACGGCCACGCCCAGGCCCGCCGAGATGTCGATCTCGGCGCAGTCCTGCACGAGCCAACCGCACTCCTGGAGTAGCTGGTCGATCCGCTGGCGTGATCGCTGTTCGGGCGTCATGGTGATTAACGATCTCTCTTTACTTGGGAAAGCCATGCCTGAATAGCAGAGGTCGTCGGTCGTTCCTCGGAGATTCGCTCGTTCTCCTCGACGAACGGGGAACTTGGATACAGGTTCAATTTGTCGATGGCCGAAGGGTTTCCATCGAGAGCCTGGTAAATCGCTTCACTCAAGCGAACGATATTGGCCTGGAGGTCGTGAGCGGCGAAGACAAGGACCAATTCATCATTGGTAACTCTCACAGCCGTCTGGTTCTTCTTCGGCTTGAAAGCCTCCACAAGCTGCTGACGCTTGAGGGCCGAGAACGCTTCTTCGCCGAAGCGAAGTCGCTCGATCTGGTCCTTCAAGTTAATGAGGGCTTGCTGCACCTTGCCGACGACGTAGGAATCCTGCTGGTGATCGAATTCCAAGAACTCACCAGAGTTCAACGCCTCGTCGAGAAACATGGTCTTCAGGTTCTTTCCGACGCCTCCCGCCCACAGGACAAACATGCCCAACCGGACCAGATACTTGCCCTCGTATGTGGAGGAGTCACCAAACCCACCCGTGAGTTGTTGTCTCGCCGGGGTCGCCCATTCGTAGAGGGGACGTACTTTGCTGTCCGACTTGGTGAACAAAGTCCGCAGGTTGCCGGTCAACTCTGCCTTCAGGTTGGCTATTTGTGCCGCTTTACGCATCCCAACGGACACCCGGAACTCGGCTCGCAGCGCGTCGATGATGTCCCGAAACGTCGTGAACCGATGAATCCAGTTGCCAATTGGGAGAGGTTGCTCGCCGGCGACGGCAAGTTTCATCTCGCCGAGCCTACCGATCTCCTTCAGGAAGCCGAATACGAAGTCTGCGTCGGTGACAAACCGGCTGGGGTGGTTGATGACGGCAGCAACCGTTGGATCGTCTCGCTCTCCATCCTTGGCAGCTTCATCTTTCAGGAACTGCTCCAAGGCTTTGCGGTCCTCTCGGATGTCCCAAACCTCTTGCCGAACGAAAACGATCAGCTTCAGCCGACCGTCCTTGAGGCGCTCGTAGGCTCGGCGGTATTCCATCTGAGTGATGCTAACCTTATTGGCCGCATCGTACCAGCCGCCGACCCGGCCCCCGACGAACAAGATGAAGTAGTCGGACTCGTCGATTGTCTTCAGGCACGCTTCGTAGGAATTCCGATCTAGCTCCTTGCGGAAGTCATTGAACTCCGACTGCATCACTTCATAGCCAAGCTCTTCGAGCCAGAACTTGAGGGCAGAGCGTAGGTCACGGAAGTCGTAAATAGTCGAGGAGACGAAGACCCGTGGGCGGTTTGTCTCCGTGGCGGTGTTCTTCGTCATGACCATCACTCCTCGAACAAGGTCTTCACCTTCGGGCGCTGCGGCTTCTGTCGTACCGGCTCGATGGGCTGCACGATGGCGATCACCCGGTCGGACACCCTCCGGGCTTCCACGGCGATAGCCCGACCGTCCAGGCGCTTGCCCTGCGACTCCCACCAGCACAGGTCTTCCCGACTCGCATCGTCGCTCGCCGATTCGTCCACGAAAAGGCGGCGGATCACCGAGACTTCCGGCACCCGCATGTTCGTAGGGATCACGAACTTTTCCTTGTGCGCGGGATCGTTCGGCACGACTTTCACCGCCCGGAGTTGGCCCTCCGGGGGCTCCTCTTTGCCGAAAAGGCTCGGCGTCTCGTCCTTGATCCGCTTCTGCACTTCTTTCTTGTAGTTGAGGGCGGCTTCCAGATAAATCACGGGCGTCGGCAGCCTTCTGGCGCAGGCATGCAGCGTGGCCTGGAAGCTGGCTTCAGGGAAACCGCCGTCGAGGACAGCTTTCACGGTGTCGAACGTCAGCAGCCCCTTGCCCTAGTGCGCCGCACCGAACACCGGCTCGAAGAACGGGCCGTAAAAGCCGACATGGCCGGCGATCTGGTCCATCAACCGTTCGATGGGGTCCTGTTCCGAGCGGTAGGCCGGCTCACCGTAATCGGCATGGGTGGTCAGCCGGTGTGCGATCTCGTGCCATTTCGTGAAGAAGCGGCGGGCCAGCTTGCTACCCCGGCAGTCGATCACGGCCACGAACCGATCCGGGGCGTCGTCGGTGACGTTCTTCCGCTGGACCAGCGCCCCGTAGGTCGGGTTGTCGCGGTCGTCAAACCTCAGCCGCATGGTGGCGAACACGGGGTCTTTCTTCGCCCTCGCGTACTGCTCTGTGATACGGTCGAAGTCGCCGTCCGACCAAACCTCCTCGAAGATCATCTGGAGGCGCTGCGTCACCAGGGCTTCGAGTTGCCCGATGGTCGTAACACCCCCAGCCTCGCGCGCCCAACGGTCGATCCGAATACGGCAGTGGCGCAGGATGGCGTCCACTGGGTCGGCGGCACCACGCAGGCCAAGATCAGAGGCGAGGGCGGCGACCTCAGCGGCGTGTTCGAGTCGGGTCATTCGTCCTCCAAGAACTCTTTCACAGCCTCGTGGAACTTCCGCCAGTCCACGGACTCCAGCCAGTCTTTTTTCTTGGCGCTGCGGTGGGCGACGATCTGCTGCTGCATCTCCAGAAGCATCAGGGTTTGCCGGAACGATAGACCTTCTTCTGCTGCGAACCGGGCCAGGGACGCTGGGATTGGAACCTCCGTCTGCTGGTCCTGACTCGCCGCGCCGGTCATGAGCAAGTCGAGGGAAACGCCCAACGCCCGAGCAATGTCGAGCAGGTTGTTCGCGCTCACGCTGCGCTTGCCGTTCTCCAGATCCGACAAAAAACTCTTGGAAATCCCGGCTTTTCTGGCTAACTGGTCCTGGGTCCAGCCGAGTTCTTGCCGTCGCTTCTTGATTCGTTCACCTACGCCGGACATCAGGATCTCACCCCTTCCAAGCGTAGCCCGGAGGACACCGCTCGCCACACACTCCCTCCAGTCTACCGCATCGGTCGGGTCAAAGCAACCGGCAATTCTCTTGACTTCTTGTTTAGAGAACTGATAATGTATTGAGAATACGACATGCGGCTCCGAGGGAACAGGCTATGGCTCGAACGGTATACCAGGGTTTTGAACGACTGAAGCAGAATCTGGAGATCACCGGCCTCCAGGGCGAAACAGTCTCGGCACGCCAGCAGAACGTGCGTGAGGCACTGGCGGATGGGCTGAACGTCCTTGAAACCTTCCTTACGGGTTCCTACCGGCGAAACACGATGATCTCCCCGCTCAAAGAAGCAGACGTGGACATCGTGGCTGTCTTGGACCCCAGCCACTATCAGTGGGACGGGCAAGCGCCTTTGCTGGACCGGGTACGGCGAGTTCTATTGAAGCGTTACCCCTCGACGCCGAAAATTAGCCGAGACGCTCAAGCGGTCACAGTCACCTTCACGGATTTTTGCGTCGATGTAGTTCCAGCCTTCAACCGGCAGGGTGGCGGCTACCTTATACCCGACTCGATCCAGCAACAGTGGATCGCTACCAATCCCAAGCAGCACGTCGAGATTTGGGGCGAAGCTAACAAGAAACACGCCTACCTGCTCGTGCCAGTCATCAAAATGCTCAAGGCGTGGAACAAGATGCACAGCGCCCTCCTGCGCTCCTTTTCTCTGGAGGCGTTGACCTTGCAGATTCTCTCCAACGTGAACTTCACGGATTACCCGTCAGGCGTCCGCTACGTCTTCGATAAGGCTCGCACACAGATTCGTTCGGCGGTCTACGATCCCGCAGGCTTCGGTGGAAACGTGGCTTCATACCTGGACACTTACGAAAAGGTCAACCAGGTCGTAAGCCGGTTGGAAAGCGCCCACGAACGGGCAGTGGATGCAGAGGAACTTGACCGACGAGGAAGCGTGGAGCAGGCGTTCGACAAGTGGCGTGTAATCTTCGGGGACTACTTTCCAGCTTACAGCTAAAGAGATCGAAGCGTGTCAGAGCAGAACCAGATTCCCCTACGCCAAAACGAACCGCCGCAGATCGAGAAACATGCTGCCAGAAGGCACCTGTACAAGAGGGCGAGCCTGTGGGTAGCGGCGCAGATGATCTTTCTTGTCGCCGCCCCTTTGGTCTGGTCCGTACTGATCGCCTTCTTCCCATCTCTTCAGGTTTGGGCTGCATTGTTCGGCATTTCCCTCTCTTGGCTCGACGCTCTTTTCATTGACCAGTTCCAGAAAGACCTGAAAGGCCAGGCTGCGAAGATACAAGAACTGTTCGATTGCGACGTGCTGGAGGTTCCCTGGAATAAACTAAAGGCGGGTAGGCAACCCAACGTTGAGCAGGTCGTCGAATGCTCGAAAAAGTACGGGAGGCGAAGTCCCGCCGACCAGGACTTTCGAGACTGGTATCCATCCGTTGTCGGGAATTTGCCGCTTCATGTTGGGCGATTGGTCTGTCAGCGCACGAATTGCTGGTGGTCCTCCAAGTTGCGGCGGCAGTTTGCGACCTGGATTTTGGTTGCTGTTGCTCTGACGTGGCCGGTCGTCTTTGCTATTGGGCTGATTGGCGGCATGAGTCTGGAGAAATTCGTGCTTGCGGTCCTTGCCCCAATTCTCCCTGCAACTTTATGGGGCATCCGAACTGTCCGTTCTCACTTCGAGTCAGCAGATGCAACAGATCGGCTTGCCGCCCACGCCGAAGACCTTTGGGAAAAGGCTATCAAAGGCGACCTGTCAAAAACCCAATGTGAGCGGGAATCCAGGGCGCTGCAAGACGAGATATACGAGCGTAGAAAAAGCGACCCGATCATCTTCGATTGGGTTTACGGCCTTTTTCGCACGTCGTATGAGGATCAGGCAAAAAGAGCGGCCGATACCTTGGTTGGAGAAGCGCTCCAGAAGTTGCCATAAATCTCTTGGCTTCGTGAAATCAGCAGTGTGTTGGGCAACATCGTATGGCGAGTCACGACGAAGAAAATGAAAATGAGAGGGAGAGAATAAAGGAGCCGCAGCCCAAATTCAAAATCGGCCACGGCCTGTTTGACCTTCCTAGGCCGACTGTGCTTCACGCCCAAATCTCGACTGTGCTACACTCGGGTTCCTGGAGCGTACCCCTTGCTGGTGCCCCCGAATTCGGATGCGATCTGCTCATGTCTACCTCCGATCTTCCTCCCGCCGCCGTTCCGCCTGCGTCGGCTGTACCTTCCGTCCCGGATGCACCCAGTCCCTTCCGGGGTCTGTGGCTGTCCGACTTGAAGGCCGAAGCCCAGCCCCAGACTTCCTGGCTGTGGCAGGGCTATTTGGCTCCGGGCAACGTCACGCTGCTGACCAGCCAGTGGAAGTCGG
>JBGQLF010000043.1:0-15829 GCA_041499985.1 Gemmataceae bacterium | reverse complement strand
CGTTCCACAATCTTCTTGCAAATCGCTAACCCCATGCCGGTTCCGGGGTACTCGCTCTGGTTATGCAACCGCTCGAAAATCACAAAGATGCGCTCCCAGTAAATGGGATCGATCCCGATTCCGTTGTCGCGCACGGCAAACAGCCAGTCGGTGCCTTGCCGGCAAGCCCCGACGTGGATCGCCGGGGCTTGCTCGTTGCGGAACTTGATCGCATTGCCGATGAGGTTCTGGAACACCTGCACCAACTGCGTGTTGTCCCCCCGGACGGTCGGCAGGGGGCCAAGCGTTATCACGGGAGCGCATTCTTCAATCGCCGCTTGTAAGTTGCCTAGTGCTTGGCCAAGGACTTCGGAACAGTCCGTCGGCTCCAAGGCTTTGCCCCGGCTGCCCACGCGCGCGTAGGCGAGGAGATCGCCGATGAGAGTCTGCATGCGACTGACTCCATCCACCGCGTAGGTAATGAACTGATCAGCCACCGCATCAAGCTGGCCTCGATAGCGTCGCTGCAAGAGCTGGATGTAGACCCGGATCTTGCGCAGCGGCTCTTTGAGATCGTGCGAGGCGACATAGGCAAATTGCTCCAACTCGCGGTTGGAGCGGGTGAGCTCGGCAGCCCCCCGCTCGCGCTCGGCAATCTCCCGTTGCAGGTTGCGATTGGCGGCTTCGAGTTCGCTGGTGCGCTCACGAACGCGTTGCTCCAGCTGGGCGTTGAGCAGGTGAATCTCCCGGTAGCGTGCCTCGCTTTGCCGCAGTCTCTCTTCCGCGAGGCGGCGCTCGAATTCTTGCCGTTCCAGCTGCCGCAGCTGTTCTCCTTGGCGCTTCACCTGCTCCGTCTTCCGGAATAGTTCGACGAACCAGACAATCTTGGCCCGCAGGATGTCAGGCACCAAGGGCTTGACGAGATAATCCACTGCACCCAGCGCGTACGCTTTGGGCACGGCACCTTCGATGCTCTGGTAGGCCGTGAGGAAAATAATAGGGGTAGCCTGCGATCGCTGCCGCCCGCGGATCAACTGGGCCGTTTCGAACCCATCGAGGCCCTCCATCTTGACATCCAGAAGGATCACGGCAAAGTCCGTGTCGAGAAGCTGGCGGAGCGCCTCTTCGCCGGAGCGGGCCTTCACCAGGTTCTGCCCCAGATCGGCCAGAATCACCTCCAAGGCAACGAGGTTGGCCGGCTGGTCATCAACCAGCAGGATGTTCACCCGGGAGTCGGACGAGCTGTCCGCAGAGGGTCTCATGGCACGCCTACCCGGCTTGGGGGACCAGAGGGACACACCGCTGACAACATTGGCAGGATCGGGATATCTCGAAGGTAATCGGCAGATTCTACGCAGCCGTGGGATACAAAGCCACCAAAAAGTGGACCGGGTAGAAGTGCAGAAGTGCCGGAGTGCTTCGCCAAAAGCAGGACCCAACCGACCGGCCCGGCCCTGCGTCGCGTCGCTCACATGAGAATCTGGGCCGGCGCACGTTCCACCGCCGCGAGGAGGGCCGCGGCAGGCAGCGTCTCCGCCTTGGCTTCCGCCCCAGGCGGGCCCGTGCCACCCAGGACACCGGCACTACACAATGTGTTCTTCCAGGGCCTTGACCGCCGCTTCTTTGTCGCCGGTTTGAAACACCTTGACCAGGGCTTGGTGTCGGGCATACACATCAATCGGTCGATTCCTGTGGGCTAGGTGAACCTTCAGGAAGTGACGGCGGATCCGGGCGACGATCGTGGACCAGATGGCCAACAGATCCGCTTGCCCGGCGCGTTCCAAGAGGAAGCGGTGGAAGGCGATGTCCTGCTCGACGGCAGCCGCGTAATCCCTCTGCCGGCAGGCGACGCGGATACGCTCGAGAATGCCGTTCAAGGCGCCGAAATCGTCCTCGGTGAGGTCATCGAAAACGAGCTGCAAGGCATAGGTTTCGCGAGTGCGCCGGATGGGCGTGACCAACTTGCGGACCGAGTCGGGAGCCGAGGGGGCGACCCGAACGCCGCAGTTGCGCTTGGTGACGAGCAAGCCTTCGTGGATGAGCTGCACAAAGGCCTCGCGGATCGGTCCGCGACTGACACGGAAACGCTTGGCCAGTTGCAGCTCGGACAGGCGTTCGCCTTCGGCCAGACGCCCCGAAAGGATCTCGTCTCGCAAACGGCTGGCGATCTGCTCGCGCACGCCTCGGATGAGTATCGCATTAGCCATCGTGTGACTCCTCGAATCCCACGCCGCCGCGAAAAACCGCCCACTTCCCAGATTCTTCTTGACAATTATGGCGACAGTTGCCCAATTTAGCAACTGTCCTACAATCTGGTTGGTTTGTTCTACAGGCGAACTTGCCCCCGAGACGTGGCCTGAAGGCCGTCGATGCTGGAAAGCGCCCCCGCCTGCCTCCAGCGGGGGGCTATCACTCATCCCGAGAGGATCCTTCCATGCGTTGCACTCCTCAACCGCGCCGATCCGCGTTCACGCTGATCGAGCTGCTCGTCGTCATCGCCATCATTGCCGTGCTCATCGGCCTGCTCCTGCCGGCTGTGCAAAAGGTCCGCGAGGCCGCCAACCGCATGAGCTGCACCAACAACCTCAAGCAGATGGCCCTGGGCTGCCACAACTACCACGATTCCAATGGCGCCTTCCAACGCGGATACGTTCTCTTTACAAGCACGACTAGTACTCCAAGGAACCCGGCGTCTAGTCCGAACCCGGCAGCAAATCGAGAGAATAACGGCACCTTCATCGCTCTGCTCCCGTACATCGAGCAGGGCAATATCTACGTAAACTGGAAGTGGCAACCCGCCAACTACGCGACCAACGCGGGGCCGCCGTCGGCACCGGGGAACTCCACGATGCTCGTGAAGACCTACCAGTGTCCTACCAATTCCGGTTCCGCGACCTGGCCCTACGAAATCGTTTCGAGCTCCATCTAATCGAGCCTTACCTCTTACACGGGCAATGCGGGAACCAGGGCCTACAATGGGTGTTATGACACTTGTTCACTCGCCCAGGAACCGGGAGACGGGATCTTCTTTAAAGATAGCAAGGTCAAGATCGCGGCCATCACGGACGGCACCAGTAATACGCTTCTCTTCGGCGAGCGCAACTTCCGAGAGACCGGCCCCTGTACTTCCACGGGCACAGTACCCTGGAACATAACGGACTGGGGTGGCTGGGGTGTCTCCAACGGGACCAACAATGCCATGGGCGATAACGGCGGCAGCAGCTGGGTCCCCATCAACTTCACCTGTACTTCGGCTGCCGATGATACCAGGCGGCTCAATGCCTGGGGTAGCCTGCACTCGGGCGGAGCGAACTTCGCCTTCGCGGACGGCTCCGTACGGTTTCTGTCTACCTCCACGGACCTGATCACCCTCCAAGCGCTGAGCACGCGGGCCGGCGGAGAGGTGGCCACACTGCCCTGAAAACAGAGGACAGAAGACAGAAGACAGCCCGAAAACCGCTGTAGCTTGGTGCGCTGTCTTCTGTCTTCTGTCTTCTGTCCTCTGTTTCCCCGAACCTACACCCTGAGGATTGCTGCCATGGTCCCTGAGCTGCCGCGACGGTACGTCCTCCTGTTCGCCTTGCTCTCTCTGACTGCAACCGCTTGCAACTCGCAAGCGCAGTTCGCGGAAGTGTCCGGTGTGGTCAACCTCAATGGCAAGCCTATGCCCGGTGCTCTCGTCGAGTTCCTCCCCGATCCGGAAAAGGGGACCCGTGGGCCAGTTTCCTCTGCCACCACCGACGCGGAGGGGCGCTTCGATCTGGTGTCCAGCGATCAGCGCGACGGCGCCGTGGTCGGCTTTCATCGGGTGCTCGTTCATGATTCGCGCTCGATCCCCAAAGCGCGTAGCGATTTCTCGATGGAGAAACCTCCGGAGAATGTCCCTTCGCGGATCCCGAGCAGCTACGGGAAAGCAGCCAGCACGCCGTTGCGGCAAGAGGTGAAGGCGGGGCCACAAACCATCACCCTGGAAGTGATGAGCAAGCCCGCCAGATGAATAGGAGCCTACGCCCAGCCCGGAGCGCGAGCGAGGCGACAGCCTGTCCCGTCGCTCGCGCTCCGGGCTGGTGTGGAAACCATTCTTAGCCGGGGAGTCGCGCATGTCCCGCTCATTTCGGCGCAAGGCCGTGCTCGCACCAAAACGTGATGCCACGGCTTGGCCCAGATGCACGAATCCATCGTCGCGTGCCAGCATCGAATCCATTCCGGGACGGGGCCACCATGCGAGCCTTCTGGAGTAAGTGGGGACTCTGCCTGCTGCTGTTCCTGGCGACGACGCTGAATTACTTGGACCGCCAGACGCTGAGCATCCTCGCGCCCACCCTCCAGGACGAGATGCACCTCGACAACGAGGCTTTAGGGTGGTTGTTCTCCGTCTTTTATTACGCGTACACGTTTTCCCAGTTCGCCGTTGGTTTCTTGCTGGACCGTGCCCATCTACGCTGGGCATTTGGGCTGGCCGTTCTCGCTTGGTCGCTGGTGTCGGCCCTCACGGGTCTCGCCTCGGGGTTCGCCGGATTGCTGATCTGTCGACTCTTCCTGGGCGTGACCGAGTCACCCAATTGGCCGGCGGCGATCCGTATCGTATCGCGTGCTCTGCCGCCCGCGGAGCGCTCTTTGGGAAATGGCATCTTCACGAGCGGAACAAGCGTTGGGGCCTTGATCGCACCGGGGCTGATTCTGGGGATTGCGTCCGAGATCCCCCAAATTAGCCCAGGCGCGACGGGTTGGCGTTGGGCCTTCGTCCTCGTGGGAGCGCTGGGATTGTTGTGGCTGGTAGCCTGGCTGTTCTTCACGCGCCGCGCCGAGTTGGCCCACGTGTGGCAGGATTCCACGCCGGGGCGCAGCGCGAACCACGGCGGAGCGTTTCTCGGCGTCAAGGACCTCGTTCGCAGCCAGCAATTCTGGACCACCTGGATGGTCGCGATCTTGGTCAATCCGTGTCTCTATTTCAATCTGAACTGGCTGCCGACCTACTTGAAGCAGGAGCGGGGCCTATCGTCCAGCCAGGAGCTGGGGTGGGTGCTGACTGCCATTTACGTCGGCCTGGACCTGGGATACCTGATCTCGGGCGTTGCAGTCTTGGGCCTGGCCAAGCATGGACGTTCCGTGCAGGGCGCGCGGCGGTCCGTGTTCCTCGTGGCGACGGCCCTCGTGAGCTTGTCCGCCGTCGTCCCGACGCTCGGGAGTCGAGCCGAGGCGGTGGCGGCGTTGGTGGTCGTCAACTTCGGCATGGGCTTGTGGATCGCCATTTACCTCACGATGGCCCAGGAAGTTTCGCGCACCCAGGTTTCGACCGCCGCGGGGCTGCTGGGTGGCTCTGGCTCGCTCGTGGGGGCGCTGGCGATGTGGGCGGTCGGCAAGGTGACGCAGGAGACGGCGAGCTTTGCGCTTCCCCTGACGGGCGTGGCCGTGGCCGTGGGACTCGCCGCCTTAGCCGGCTGGGTTGTCAGCGGCGCGCCAAGCGAAGAAGAGAAAGAATTATCAGGCGCTCCTTCATTAATATCAAACAAGATATGATTCGGCGTAATCGAATGTTCAACAGGGACAGCCGCAACGGGTGTGCGGCCGAGGTGGTGAAGTTGCCTGGGGACGGGGAGCGGAATGTATGACACGAGTACCCGACTTCCTCCAAGGGGCTGTGGACCTCCACGTTCACAGCTCTCCGGACCTTGATCCGCGGCGTTTTGACGACATCGACCTGGCCCGCGAAGCGGCCCGGGCCGGCATGGGGGCCATTTTGATCAAGTCCCATCAGAACTCTACCGTCGAGCGCGCCTACCTGGTCTCGAAGCTGGTTTCGGGAATCCGGGTCTTCGGCGGCTTGGTACTGAACGAGACCGTCGGCGGGCTCAACCCGGCCGCGGTCCGGCTGGCGCTCGCCCTGGGCGCCAAGCAGATCTGGATGCCCACGCGCTCGGCCCGCAACCACCGGCAACATCATGGTCAACCCGGCGGGCTTTCCATCCTCGATGCCGACGGCAGGCTGCTTCCGGTGGTTGAGGAGATCTTGCGCTGCGTGGCCGGAGGTGATTGCATTCTGGGTACGGGACACTTGAGTCCGGAGGAGGCCGTGCTGTTGATCCAACGCGCGCGGGCTGCCGGGGTGCACAAGATCCTGATCACGCACCCCGAATGGGGTCCGACCTACTACTCGGTTGCCATGCAACAACAACTGGTAGCCGGCGGCTGCGTTCTGTTTGAACGCTGCTTCGTCTCGACTACGCACCGGTGTGGCTGCGTTCCCTTCGAAACCATTGAGCGCGCCATTGCCGAGGTGGGGGTACAGACGACGGTCCTGTCCACGGACCTCGGGCAACCGGATACACCGCCCCCCGTCGAGGGACTGCGGCTCTATGCGGATCGCCTGCTGAGCAGTGGGTTCTCCGTAGACCAGGTACGGTTGATGATGCAGACAAATCCTGCCCGGCTCTTGTCGCTAGGGGGAGAGCGATAAGTTGATCCCAGCACACCGAGGTTGAGGCGATGCTTACCACCAGCAACCTCGGGCAGATTTATCTGGAGGCCGGGACACGGATCCTGTATCGGTTGAGATAAGACTCAGGCAAACACGAGGGCGGATATCATGTTGCACCTGTTAGGCCCAGGCGCCCGGCTGTGTGACGGCTTGACCCGCCGGCACTTCCTGACCGTCGGCGGGCTCGGCCTGGCCGGGCTGACGCTGCCCTCCCTCCTGCAAGGTCGGGCTGTCGCCGCTGATCGGCAAACCGGCGACGGTGGCTCCCGTAAGGCCACGAGCTGCATTCTGCTTTACATGTGGGGGCGGCCCCTCCCAGCTGGAGACCTTCGACCTGAAGCCCGGGGCGCCGGACGGCATCCGGGGCGAGTTTCGGCCGATCGCCACGAAGGTCCCCGGGACGAGCATCTGTGAACATCTGCCGCTCATGGCCGAACGGACCGACCGCTACGCCATCGTGCGCTCGGTGACGCACCCCGGCACCAACCACAGTTCCAGCGCCTACCATATGCTGACGGGGCACATCCACTTCAACCCTGGCCCGCTCCGCCGCCCCTCGCCCAACGACTACCCGAGCATCGCGAGCGCCGTAGCCCGTTTTGGCCGGCAGCCCAAGGAAATGCCGCCGTGCGTTACGCTCCCCTGGGGACTCTATGAGGACGATGGCAGCGATGTCGCTGGCCAGGGTGCCGGTATCCTGGGGCAGCGGTTCGCTCCGTTCCAGGTCACCGGCGACCCGACTCGGCCCGATTTTTCCATCGACACGTTGACCCTGCCGGTCGACATGAACAACCGGCGCTTCCAGCATCGCCTCGGTCTCCGTGACGCTCTGGACCTGCACGCTGACCACATCGGCAAGCGGTACGGTGCTGCCCAGCTGGACGGCTACTACGACCTGGCCTTCCGCATGCTGCAATCCCCGAAGGCTCAGCGGGCGTTTCAATTGTCGGCCGAGCCGGACCGCCTTCGCCACCGCTACGGCATGAACCAGTTCGGCCAGAGTTGCGTGCTGGCCCGGCGGCTCGTCGAGGCCGGCGTGCCGTTGATTACCGTCAACTGGACTTCGCGCGACACGCCCAGCCTGGCCTCACCCGACGTCTGGGACACCCACCTCGATAACTTCAACCGGCTGAAGAAAAACCTGCTGCCGCCCTTCGACCGAGCCATGACCGCCCTGCTGGACGACCTGGGCGACCGCAGCCTGCTGGACGAGACCCTGGTCGTGTGGCTGGGCGAGTTTGGCCGGACGCCGCGGATCAACAGCAACGCTGGCCGCGACCACTGGGGTTACTGCCAGTCGGTCCTGTTGGCCGGCGCCGGGGTGCGCGGCGGGCAAGTCTACGGCAGCTCTGACCGCAGTGCTGCCTACGCCGCCGAGCTGCCGGTCAGCCCCGATGACCTGGCTGCCACCGTGTATCACAGCCTGGGCATCCGCCTCGACCACGAGCTGATCGACGCTCAGGGCCGGCCGTTGCCCTTGTGTACCGGCAAGCCGGTCGAGGGGTTGTTTGCCTAACGGATGTTCCGGGTGCCATTCCGGGCGGAACATCCGCAACGCGGCGATCCTTTGGAGCCGAAGGCGATAGACGATAGGGATCTTCCTTGCCACGGTTCGTGGGGCGTGTCGTAAAGAGTAAAATGGGGAAGTGGCGGCCCGGTGGATACAGATTTGTGTCCGAGCGCGCGAAGCTGGTCAGGGCTTCTCCATGCTTAGGGTACAGTTTTTTCGTTCCGAATTGCGACTCCCGCTTGACATTCCCTACGAGATCTCTGAGGTCAAATATCAGCAGCCTGTCCCACACCGGTCTCAGTTCAAGTTGGCATACTCCGTGGATCCGAGGAAGCCTTCGGCGACGGACGTCAACGTCGCCTGGTTGTTCTGGAGGTTTGCCAGCCAGAAGGCTTGCCCCGACGCATCCGCACTGCGACGAAGGAAAGTGGTGAAATAGCCATCGATGATGTGGGTAAACGACTCTGTCGAAGTCACGATCTCAGCCGACACCACTGCGGCGCCCTGGGTGGCCAACACATTTTCCCAAAAACCCTGGTCCTGCGAACTGGGAAGACGTCCGAGCACACCGAGGTAGACCCCAGTGACATACGCCCCGGGCGTGCTGTGCAGGGCGACATATTCGGTGGAGTCCAACAGGCCGAGCTGCACTCCGACCTCGTCGGACACTCCGGTCAGCAAGCGATTCACCCAGTAGGCGCGTCCGCTGCCATCGGCGGCTCGGTTGAGGTACGTCTGAAAATACTGATCCACCTCCAACCCGCGGTGTTCGGCAGATTCCCAGAAATCAGTCGCCACCTGGAGGTTGGAGGTACCGCTTTGTAGCTGTTGCACCCAAAAGTTCAGGCCATCTGTGTTGGGCGACCGGTTCAGGACATCGCGGTAAAGGGCCGTGACGAAACTGGTGGCGTCGAGTACCAGGCGCTCTTCGAGCTGTTCAACGCCAAGGACCGCCGACGGCATTGTGTGAGGACGGCTCGACATGGAAGCAATCTCCTTAAGAAACGTCGGAGGGATGAATACGAGGTCTCGCCCAACTCCAATTCACCGGGGAGCGTCGCGGCCATCAACGCGGTGGGCGGCAGCAAGCAGGCCGCCCAGACGATGCCGCGCAGCCGGATACCCGACTCGCCTCGGCTACGGCTGCATGGCTTACCGTGCGTCGGCGACATTCCACAACCGCACGGTCTGGCCGGAGCCGCGCGAAGGCGACGTCCGACCATCGGGCGAGTAGGCGGGCCGGTTGATAGCGGTCCAGCAGAACCCGGTCAAGGTCTACTGTTGCCCAGGGCCGTTCGATTGTTGAGTTGAGGCGACTGGGAGGGCCACAGCCCCTGGGGGCTGGCGGCGAAGTGGCGCTGCCGTCTTACTCACCGCCTTCACGCCTTCCAACAGATACACCACGACGTTGCGGAGTGCCGCCAAGCCACCTTCCGTGTGCTTCGCTGGTTGCGCAACCTGGTCGTCTCGCCATAGGCCGATTCCACTCCTGAAGCGAGAATTGCTCCACGGCAGGGAGTCCTCCAGCCGACCCATTTGGAAGGGGGACCGTCTGACAGTTGCCCGGCCGAGCGCTGGTGCTTGAGAGAAACGTCCATGGAACAGACCCTGCCTGAGCTTCCTGATGTGCAGCAGATCTCCGGACTCGTTCAGGCGTGGGCTTCGACGAGCCCGGTATTCGCGGCGGCGCTGCGGCTCGGGGTATCGACCGCGGCGGCGCTCGCGCGGCTGGGTTTACACTTGTGTCAAGAGAACCGCGCGGCGGAGGCAGTGACCGTGTTCCTGGCGGCAGTGGCGCTCGAGCCCAGCAACTCCTTGTTCTGGGTGAACCTGGCGGTGGCGTTGGATCGGACGGCCGCGCTGGCGGAGGCGGCGGGGTGTTTGGAACGGTCGCTGGCGATTGCGGATTCGCAGCCGGCTGCCTGGCTTTTGCTGGGGACTGTGCGGACCAAGATGCCCGACCTGGCGGGTGCGGAGGCGGCGTACCGAGAGGCGGTGCGGCTGGAGGGGGATTCACCGCTCGCGTGGCAGTGCCTGGGATTGGTGAAGCAGGAGCAGGGAGAGCTGGCGGCGGCGATCGATTGTTTTACCCGATGTGTGGCGCGGCGTGGGGGGACGGCGGGCGTGCTGGCCAATCTGGGAAAGCTCTATTACGAGATGGGCCGGATTCCGGAAGCGGCGGAGGCGTACGCCAGCGCCGTGGAGCTGGACGCAGGGAACCCTAACTACCTGCACATGCTGCGGCGGCTCCACTTGCTGCGCGACGTGCTGGCCGGCGGCCCCGTGGACGAGGCGCTCGCGGCGTATCAGCGGTCGCTGCTGGTCAACGCGCCGGAAGCTGAGACGGACCTCAACGCCGTGCTGCAAAGCGCCTTCCTGCTATTGCGCGGGTTCGGACACCTCGAGGCCGCGGCCCGGGTCGGCAGGAAGTGGCGGGAACGGGCGCCCGGCAGCGCTGCGGCGGACTACCTGCTGAAGGCGCTCACGGGGGGGCCGGGGGTGGAGCGCTCGCCCGCGACTTACTTGGTCGAATACTTCGATGGCTATGCGGAGGCGTTTGACGAGAAACTGGTCAAGGCACTTCGCTACGACCTTCCGGCCACACTGTGTTCGACCATCGAGCGCGTCGCGGCGCCAGGCCGGCGCTTCGATACGTTGGATAGCGGCTGCGGCACGGGTCTGTGTGGGCCGCTGCTGCGGCCGATGGCGCGGGAGTTGACCGGGGTGGACTTATCGCCCAAGATGCTGGAGCAGGCCCGGCGGCGGGGGGTCTATGACACCTTATTCTGTGAAGAACTGCTTACTTTCCTGAAGCGTTCGGCGGGGCGCTTTGACCTGGTGGTGGCGGCGGATGTCTTGGTTTACTTCGGGGACCTGCGCCCGGTATGGATGGCGGCGCGGGAGGCCTTGAGGCCTGGGGGGCTCTTGGTCTTCAGCACGGAGTTGGCGGTCGGCGAGAGTTATCGGCTACAGACATCCGGTCGCTTTGCCCACAGCCTGGCCTATGTGCGTTCCACCACCGCGACGCTCTACGAGGAGCGGGCCTGGGCCGAAACCACGATCCGACAAGAGGCCGGGGAACCGGTTCGCGGCAACTGTTTTGTGCTGCATCGGCGCTGAGGGTCGCCAACCGGTGGTCGCCTGGATTCAGCGCGGGTGGTGACGCGCAGCACCGATGGCTGGTTCGCCGAGCGTGGGCGAACACATTACACCGCGTGCCCAGCAACTTTTCGGTCGACGCGTTGTCTGGCGCCATTACCATTTCTTGTAGGGCAAAAACTTTCCGCTCATGGTCACCACGACGCGATCGCCCTTGGGATCTTCTTTCTTCTGGACGTCCAGGTCGAAGTCGATCGCGCTCATGATGCCGTCGCCGAACAATTCATGGATGATGGCCTTGAGCGTCGTGCCATAGACTTGCGTGATCTCGTGAAAGCGGTAAATCAGCGGATCAACGGGCACGGTCGCGTCGAGCGAGCCTTTCATGGGGATTTCCTGGAGCGCGGCTGCGACCTCGGCATCCAGGCCGAGGACCTCGGCGACGCGAGTGGCCTCCTCCTTCGACATGGTCGCCTGCCCGAGCAAGGCGGCCG
Organism: Gemmataceae bacterium; assembly: GCA_041499985.1. Lineage (GTDB taxonomy): Bacteria > Planctomycetota > Planctomycetia > Gemmatales > Gemmataceae > JBGQLF01. The sequence goes on along the minus strand of JBGQLF010000043.1, from coordinate 4,269 downwards.
TCACCCAAACTTTGTGCCGTCCCACCGCTGCGGCGATCGTTTCGAAGGTTAGGTTTTTCACCTTCTTCGCCTCCAGGATGCGCTCGGTGGCTTGTTGGCGCGTAATCATGACACTCTCGTGTTACTGCTGGCCGTGGTAGTTGGAAAGCGCCCGCGCCGCTCCCGGGAGAGGACATTCGGAGCGGTTTCCGCCGTTCTGCTGAGAGAATGTATCAGCGCGCGCTGCGCCCGCCAACCGCCATTCAGGTTGATTGCCGAAATCGCACACTGACTGTGCGGAAATCGCCCGCCCCAACACAACAGCTGGAGGTCCAACGCCGCAGGGAGGACCGAAATCCTCGATCCCGCCTATTCTCCGCCTCGCCTGAACACCAGGCGATCTAAGGAAAGGCCATAAAGAGGAGCGACCTGCACCGCGTCATCAGGTGGCCTCCAACGGAGAGTTCAGCAAAACGGCCAACATTCGACAAGCAAATTCACACTGGCACAGTAAATGCGGCGAATCGGGGACGTGACTCGAATGAGACGACAGTCGGGGCCGCGTCCGCAGAGCCGAACAGGCCCTGAGAGGAGTCAGGAGTCGCATATGTCGATACAGTACCTGGTGCTCTTGACCTTGGCCGGCCAGCTTGCCCTCCTAGGGAGCCACGATGGGGTGACCGCGCACCAGGCGCCCGCCAGTAGCGTCGGTAAGCAGCTAGCCAACTTCACGCGGCGAATCGGGGACGTGACTCGAATGAGATGACAGTCGGATCGTGTCCGCAGAGCCGAACAGGCACTGAGAAGGGTAAGGAGTCGCATATGTCGCTACGGTACCTGGTGCTCTTGACCTTGGCCGGCCTGCTTGTCCTCCTAGGGAGCCGAGGTGGGATGAGCGCGGACCAGGCGCCCGCCAGTAGCGTCGGTAAGCAGCTAGCCAACTTCACACTGACCGAACCGCGAGACCAGGCCCGCGTCTCCTTGGCTACTCTTAAGGACAAGAAGGCGGTGGTCGTGGTGTTTCTAGGTACACAATGCCCGATCAACAATGCCTACCTGCCGCGGCTTGCTGAGTTGCACAAGCAGTATGCACCCCAGGGCGTGCAGTTCCTGGCGATCAATGCCAACGTTCAGGATACCCCCGCTAAAGTGGCGGAACACGCCAGGAGCAACGACCTCCCGTTCCCCGTGCTCAAGGATGAAAGCAACGTCGTCGCGGACCAGTTCGGCGCCCAACGGACGCCCGAGGTTTTCGTCCTGGACGGGGACTACCGAATCCGTTACCAGGGCTGCATCGATGATCAGTTCGGCATCGGCTACAAACGGTCGCAGCCGACGCGGCGCGATCTGGCTCTTGCCCTGGAAGAGGTTCTCGCGGGCAAGCGCGTCTCCCAACCTTTCATCCCGGCTGCCGGCTGCCTGATCGCTCGCTCTTTCAAGCCGAGAACCGACGGTACTGTCACCTATGGCCGGGAAGTCGCGCGCATTCTGCAAAACCGCTGCCAGCAGTGCCATCGGCCCGGGCAGATTGGTCCCATGGCGCTGCTGACCTATGACGATGCGACCGCCTGGTCCGAGACGATTCGCGAAGTGATCCAGGAGAATCGTATGCCTCCCTGGCACGCCGATCCGCGCTACGGCAAGTTCTCCAACGATCGACGCCTGGATCCCAACGAGCGCGAAGCGCTTCTGGCCTGGATCGAACAAGGTTGTCCCAAAGGAGATGACCAAGATCTGCCCGCGGCCCGCGAGTGGGTCCCCGGCTGGTCGATTGGTAAACCCGATGCCATTTACACGATGAAGGAGCCGTTCGAGGTCCCAGCCGTGGGCCCGAAGAACGGCATCGAGTATCAGTACTTCGAGGTGGACACCGGTCTGACGGAAGACAAGTGGGTGGTGCGCGCCGAGGCCAAGCCAGGGGCCACGTCCGTGGTTCACCATATCGTGGTCTTCATCATCGCACCCGGTCATCATTTCGTTCCCAAGCAAGGTAATGCGCCGGTTCTGTGCGGCACGGCGCCGGGTGATATGCCCCTGATGCTGCCGCCTGGCGTGGGGAAGAGGGTCCCGGCCGGCTCGAAGCTGGTCTTCCAGATGCACTACACGACCAATGGCGTCGCCGCCATGGACATCTCGTCGGTCGGAGTCATTTTCGCCAAGGAGCCGCCGGAGCAGGCCGTCGCGACGGCAGCGGTCATGAACCCGCAGTTCCGCATTCCGCCCGGAGCCGACAACTATGAAGTGCAATCGTGGTTCACCCTCAAAGAGGATGCCCGCATTCTGAGTTTCATGCCGCACTTGCACCTGCGCGGCAAGGATTTCCTCTATGAAGCAGTGTATCCTGATGGCCGCAAAGAGACGCTGCTGTCCGTGCCGCACTACAACTTCAACTGGCAAAGCGTCTATCGCTGTTCACCGCCAGTTCCGCTTCCCAAGGGATCCAAGATCCATTGCGTGGCCCATTTCGATAACTCAGCGAAGAATCAGAACAATCCCGATCCGACTCAAACCGTGCGCTGGGGAGATCAAACCTGGGAGGAGATGATGATCGGCTGGACCGATTTGGTGTACGACAAGAAGTGATACACAATTGTTCCCTAGCAAAGGACTTATGGCGAGTGCAGCATACGGAGGCCTACACCTCCAGCTAACCTCCCAGGAGACTATTCAGGTTTTGAATCCGCACTTCCACTGGTGGGTGGGACGCGAGGTAGCTGCCAAGTCCCCCCGTAGCGCCGGACTGTCCCCGCAATCGACCCAGCAAGCGCGTCGCCGCCGTGGCATCGAAGCCCGCACTGCCTGCAAGCCGGACCCCGACGCGATCGGCCTCCAACTCTTGATCCTGCGCATACCCCTGGTGCAACAGCGTGGTTAGCAAACGGGCGACCGGGATGCCGAGCAAGCCGCCGACGGACAACTTACCGGTCACCACGCTGATCGCCGACTGGGCCATGAGCCGATCGATCGCGTGACGCCGGATGACATGGCCCATCTCATGCCCCAGGACAAACGCCAGTTCATCGCGATCCCACTGACACAGCTCGAGCAACGGCCGGGTGACGAAAATAAAGCCTCCTGGGAGAGCAAAGGCGTTGCTTTCCGGCGTGCGCACCGCCCGAAAGTGAAAGTATCTTTGGCGATCCTTGACGCGACTGGCCAGGCGGCTGCCCAAATCGTCGAGGAATTGCTCCACCGCGGGATCCGCATCGACACTCAGTTGCGGCGCCAACGCCCGTGCCAGGTCTCGACCCACAGCGTACTCTGCCTGGACCGCCTCCACTTCGGTACCAGTTAGCGAGCGCATCACCCAGTTGGCCTTGCGCAGGTTGCTGCCGACGCGCTTGCCCAGGTTATAGAAAAAGCCGCCCATGTCGCTTGTCCCTACTCGTCATCAGTGTACGCCTCCGTGGCTATCTCGGCCCACCCATTGCTCCCAAGATTGCTGTGTGCAACGGATATGCCTGACAGGATAGGCGCCTACAACCGAGCGCCCATCGCTTTCGCGTGCTCCGCTGCGGATCTCGGTGTGGACGGGCGACTGGGCGGGTGCTTTATGTGCTAAGAGTATAGTGGGTTGTTGGTGCGTCTCCGATTTCACAGGGTGGCATGGGGAAGGCCGTGATCCTCAAACACATCTCCGACCTGTTGCACCAGGTGTTTCGGTCGCAGGGGCGATCCCAGGACGAAGAGGCGGCCGAGACGGCGGCACGCCTTGAGCGAAAACTCCTCGCCTTTGTGGACAACATGCCGACGCTGCCCGACACCGCCACGCGGGCCCTGGCCCTGGCGAACGATCCGGACAGTAAGTTTGCCGATTTCGCCCGGCTGATCGAAGCAGACGCGGCGATCGCAACCGGCGTCCTACACATTGCCAATAGCCCGCTCTACGCCGGCGGGGCCCCGGTCGTGAGGCTCCAACAAGCCGTCGTGCGTCTGGGCATGCGGCAGTGTCAAAGCCTGATTGTTTCCATCGGCATACAAAGCCTGTTCCGGCGGATAGCGGCCGGCAGCCAAGAGCAGTGCGAAGTGCTTTGGCAGCACGCGCACGTCACCGCTTCCCTTTGCCGTCAGATCAACCGCGCCGTCCGCCTGGGGTTCGACGGGGAAGAGTTCTCTGCGGGTCTGTTACACGACCTGGGACGCATACTGCTGCTGCTGGCCGACCCCGAGTGTTTCCGAAGAGCCGACCCGATGGACTTCCGCGAGGAGGATCAGCTCGAACGGGAGCGGGCGGCTAACGGCATTGACCATGGCGCACTGGGCGGCTGGTTTGGAGAACACAGCGCGCTG
>JBGQLF010000042.1:0-15932 GCA_041499985.1 Gemmataceae bacterium | reverse complement strand
CGGCGATGGGGATGCGGAATCACTTGGCAGCTACTATTGTCTTCGCCCAGCTGCATTTGGGCAATCCTGGGGTACAGGAGGGTGATTACTCGGACGGACTCCTAGCCGTGGCCACGAGTTGGCTATCGGGCGAGAAGACCAGGCGGGCGATCCCTTGCTGGGGGCCAGAGTGGTGGACGAGGGGCTTTCCCGTGGCGGTCTCCCACAGCCGCACCGTATGCTCGCCGTGGGTACTGCGGCTGCCGGAAGTCGCCAGCGTCTGGCCGTCCGGAGAGAGAGCGAGAGCGATGACATCGCCAGAATGGGCGCGGAACTCGCGCAGGGGTGCGCCCGTGGCCACCTCCCAAAAGCGTACGAAACCATCCCGGTGGCCGGAGATCACCGTCTTACCGTCGGGCATGAACAGGATCGGACTGAAGAGCATCATCACACCAGCCTGCTCAGGCTTGTCTGTCAACGTGATGGCGCGGATGGTTCTTCCGGTAGCAACCTCCGCGAGCCGGATCAGGTTCTTTGCACCGCTGGCCGCGGCTACGATTTTGCCGTCGGGGGAAAACGATAGAGAGTTGAAAGAGACCGCTTGACCATCGGGCCGGGCCAGTTCCCAGGTCCGGCCGGAGGCCAATTCAAAGAAATGAATGGTCTGAGCGTCGGCAGAGGCGAGGATCGTTCCATCCGGTGAAAACGCGCTCCAGGCCACGGACCCCTTGTGTCCACCGAACTGCTGCAAGTCCTTCCCGGTGCTCACGTCGGCCAGCCGGATGTTCGGGTCGTCCTGGAATCCTCCGTAGGCAAGGGTCTTGCCATCGGGCGAGAACACCACCCACCGGGCGCGCGAGAACACGAGCCACCTGCCGCGATAACCCTCCACCCCGAACTGGCGAAGTTCCTTGCCCGTGGCCACATCCCACAGGCACACCGGCTGATTGATCCGGGCCCCAGCCAAGGTCTTGCCGTCCGGCGCGTAAGCCAGCCCTGTGACGGTTCCGAATCCCAGGAAATCTTGGCCCCGATCACTGTCGATGTGGAGGAGTTCCTTGCCCGTGGCCGATTCCCAGATATGGACGACCCCATCGTGGCCTGCCGAGGCCAGCGACCGGCCGTCGGGAGCGAAGACGATAGCCTCGGCCATGGCACCGTGCTGCAAGCGGACCGTCCCCAGACGGGCCAGCGCCTCTGTCGGCAGCGGGTCGCCGAACTGATCGACGGGTGCCCGAGGGGCCAGGGCCGGTTGCGCATCGCTCCTTTCCAGGGCTTTGGGGAGAGGTGCTGCACTCGGAGCCTGTGCCACCTTCTCGGCCATTACCTGGTAAGCCCCCAGGCCCGAAACGGCCAGGAGGCCGATCGTCAACACCATCACCGCCGCCAGCTTGCACTGGGCCAGGACCATGCTGTGGAGTACGCCTTCCGCCAGGGTGACAGGTTCTGTCCTCATTGTTGTCCCAATCCATTGGCCACTCCCGAACAATAGAGCCGTCTTCACCATGCTGGCCGTGAACCCTGTCGATAAAGTGCCTGCCGTGGCCGACTCGGAGAGGAGCGGCGCCACCAGCCCGGCCGATAGTGTCACGCCGCGTCGGGCCAGTCGGCTCTGAAGTAGTCGACGGCCTCGCTCCAGTCGGCGGCGAAAAGTGCTTTTGCTCCAGCCGAGTCGACGGGCCGCTTCATCCTGGGTCTGGCCTTCCAGGTAACACAGGATCAGGGGAGCACGCCAGGAAGCGGACAACCGGCCGAGCTCTTCATCCAACACCGAGCGGAGTTCCCCCCAGCAGAGGGCGTCGCCGGCCTCGGCGGCCGCCGGCGCGGGTCGCTGCCCCTCGCGCCGTGCCCGGCGCGCGGCCTCAACGCGGGCTTTGCTGGCTACGCGCAGGGCGACTCCGTACAGCCAACTGCCCACCGACTCCCCTTTGCGGATCGACGCCGCCTTGCGGGCCAGCACGAGAAACGTGGCCTGAAAGGCGTCCTCGGCGTCGTGCATCTCCCGCAGCAGGCGACGGCAAACCCCAGTGACCATCGGTCCATGCCGGTGCACGAGTGCGGTGAAGGCGTCTTCATCTCTGCCGACGACAAAGCGCTCCAGGAGCTGCTGGTCCGGCACACCCTCGGTTGCCTGGCGGGCGGCCACCTGGCAGAGGTGCTGGAGAACAAGGCGGATGCCCGGCTTGGCCATGATCGAGGCTCCTATATGGACACCGAGTGGTCTTCTCACCTCATAGTGCCCACCGAAGCGGCCACGTGTCCAACTTTCTTGGCGAAATCTTGCTTTGCGGAAGACACGATAGGTAGGGCCGGGGTTACGGTCGAGGAACAGCTGCCGGTACCAGGCGTGTGTACGGTGCTGTTGCTCCTGTAATCGATCTTCGCTCGACAGCGCCACCCGGCTTTGCTAGCATCGATGCTGGAGGTTCGCCATGCACCACCAAATCGACGTTATCTATGAAAATGGAGTGCTGCGCCCGCTCGGTCCGCTCCCGGACCAGCTACACGAACGCCAGCGCTACACCATCACCATCGACACGCACGGGGCCCGGGAAGCCCGGCTCGACGCTGCATGCGTTGCCGCAGCCAAGAGGGACGCCGACCCCACGGTGAGCCTGGAAGAGGTCCGCCAGATCCTGGCCAAGGTACCGGGAACCCTGGCCGAAGCCGTCTCTGCCGAACGCGGGGTCCTGTCCCGGTGCGGACAGAACGTAGCCACAAGCGTCTCGCTTGTGAGCTAACTGCCTACAAGCGAGACGCTTGTGGCTACGACGCCAACAGCCCACCGGGGTTTGGTCTTGAGGCCCTTTGCTTCATCCTCGCACATCCGCCGTCGCTTGAAATCGCGGTGGCTTCCGGAATTGCGTCGCTTGCTCGAAGGCGAAAGCCAGCCTGAGGAGAGTAGGCTCGCTCCAAGCCCTGCCGAAGAACAACAACCCCACGGGCAGGCCGAATACGAACCCCGCCGGCACCGTGATACTCGGATATCCCGCTACCGCCGCCGCGGTTGAAGCGCCGCCGAGCCAGCGGTCGCCGACCACCAAGTCCGTCAAGCAGGCAGGGCCCATCGTCGGCGCGACCAGGGCGTCGAGCTGATGCTTTTCCAAGACGGCGTCGATGCCCTCGGTGCGCGTCAGGCGGCGACACTTCGCCAGCGCTTCCACATACTCATAACTCGTCAACGATCCCTTGGCTTCCGCTTTGATGAATCGGTCTTGGCCAAAATAGGGCATTTCCTGCTTCTTATTGCGGTCGTTGAAGTCGATGACCTCCTTGAGCGATCGGACCGGTGCCTTCGGCCCCAACCGGGCCAGGTAAGCGGCCAAATCCGCCTTGAGCTCATACAGGAGAACCGTCGTTTCGGGATCGTCGACCTTGTCCATGTTCGGGAGGTCCGCTGGATCGACGAGCGTCGCTCCCTGTTGCTTGAGGGCATCGAGGGCCTCCTTCATGAGCGCGTCCACCGCGTCGTGGAAGCCGAAGTAGTTGCGCGCGACACCGATCTTCGCCCCCTGGAGGCCCTTCGGATCGAGGAACTTCGTGTAGTCGGCAGCGGCCTTTCTGGCGCCATCGGTCGTGGCCTGGTCCTCTGGGTCAACCCCCGCGAGCACGCCCAACAGGATCGCCGCGTCGCGCACCGTGCGGCACATCGGGCCCGCGGTGTCCTGCGAGTGAGAAATCGGAATCACCCCCGTTCGGCTAACCAGCCCGACCGTCGGCTTGATCCCCACGATGCCGTTGGCCGACGAGGGACTGACGATGGACCCGTCGGTCTCCGTGCCCACGGCGATCGCACAGAGGTTCGCGGCCACCGCCACGCCCGAGCCGGAACTGGAGCCACAGGGGTTGCGGTCCAGCGCGTAGGGATTCTTCGTCAGCCCACCGCGGGCGCTCCACCCACTGGTGGAGTACGTGCAACGGATGTTGGCCCACTCGCTGAGGTTCGATTTGCCCAGAAGCACGACGCCGGCCTGGCGCAGTTTCTTCACCAGAAAGGCGTCCTGCGACGGCTTGGCACCGACGAGCGCGAGCGAGCCGGCCGTCGTGCTCATTCGATCCGCCGTGTCGATATTGTCCTTGATGAGCACGGGGATGCCGTGCAGTGGGCCGCGTGCGCCCTTTTCCTTGCGCTCCTGGTCGAGTGCGTCGGCCAGTGCCAGCGCGTCGGGGTTCAGTTCGATCACGCTGCGGAGTGCCGGTCCTTGACGGTCGAGGGCTTCGATGCGGGCCAGGTATTTCTCCGCGATCAAGCGGGCGGTATACTTCCCGGACCGCATTCCTTCCTGAAGCTCGCCAAGCGTGACTTCGCTCAGGTCAAACGGGGGGTCCACGACCTGGGCGGAGTCCGGTAATGCCGGTAGTGTTGCAGCAGCGATTCCTCCAGACAGTCCAGCCGCCAAGAAATGTCGCCGGCTCGGATGATCCGGATAGGAGTCACTTCGCCTTGTCCTTGCCATCTCCATCCACCTCCTGGAGGAGTTTCGCCAGCGCCTCGTCGATGACTTTCTCGCTGGGGCCGAGCCACTTGTAGCGGATGACGCCCTTGTGGTCGAGGACATACAAGGTCGGCGTACCCTCCAGGTTCCACTGCGCGCTGATCCGGCCGAAGTAACCGTCATCTTTCTCGCCACGCGGATCGGCAAACGAGCGCCAGTTCAGCTTTTCCTTGTCCATCACGTTCTTGAGCACATCCACCTTGTAGCCATTGGTGTTGACGCCGAGCAGGGCAAAGGGCTTGCTTGCCAGGTTCTTGACGAGCGACCGCTCGTGGGGCCAGAGGGCCCGTCAGCCACCTCAGTGTTGGCTCCAGAAATCGAGCAGCACCACCTTTCCTCGATAATCGCTCAGTTTGAAGCGGGTGCCGTCCTGATCCTCGCCGTCAATGTCCGGCGCGACCTTGCCGACCACCAGGTGGCGCAGCTCGTACAACTCGCTCTTGGCCTTCTTGCCGACGGGGCCATAGAACTCGAGCTGGACGTCGGCGAACTTTTCCAGAGCCCGCTCACACAGGGCTTCACTCTCCTGCCGGAGCTTGGCCGCCCCCTGCGCGTCGGAGTCGGCCGATTCGTCGGCCCGCCGCTTCAAGAGCTGCGCCAGAGATAGGCATGCCGCGCCCTGCACGTCGCGCTCCACATGCTTGTCCAACAGCGCCCGCAGAACGCCTTCGCTACCCTTGTCCGCGGCGTACCCGAGGCGCGAGCTCACGGATTTCAGGCGCTCCGGCTTCACTCGGCTGAGGTAGTTGGCAGTGAACTGGCGGAAAAGCTGTTCGCTGTCGCGGTCGAGCTTGGCCAGGTCCTCTTTAAGGATCGAGGCGACATCCCCGCCCAAGTCTTCCTGGATCTGCTTCCCCAAGTCCGGGTTCTTCTTCAGCTCTCGGGCCATTCTGGCCCGCGCGTGCAGGCCCTGTGCCAGTGCCAGGCACGCCTCGGCCTGCACCTCCGGGTGGGCGCTCTTTTCCAGGACCGTGCGCAGGAATCTCTCCACCGCCGCGTCCATCATGAAGGACAGGTTCTGGCACGCACGGCCCAGCTCCGGGCTCTGCATATGGTCGCGGACCAAGATCGCCAAGGCCTTGGTCCGCGAGTCGTCCTTGCCGCTGATCGGGCCGAAGGCGTTGGTCACGATCCAGACCAGCGCGTCGAGGGCCGCGTGGTCCTTAGGGTACTTCTCGGCCAGCTCAAGGAACTTGGGGGCGAACTTCTCGAACGGGGACTTTTCCTTGCGGAGTTGTTGCTTCGCCTCTTCTGAGGGTGCTTCCTGGTAGGCCTTGAAAAAGGCTTGTTGGGCGTCCTCGTATTCCTTGACGAGGGCTTGGTACTGTGCCGCCGGTTTGTCCTTGGGCTGGTCGTCGGCCGCGAGCGCCGGCCAGGCTAGCAAGAACGCCATGATTCCGGTCATAACGCGATCCATAGGACGTGCTCCCGTGACGGCGAAGGACCCTGTGGCAAGCCCCTACGTTCAGGATTGTACCCAGGGGCTGGCGCGAGTAAAGACTTTACCTCTGGGCCGGGAGCCGGTTGCGGTGTTCCGGGGACCCGTGAGGTCCGGGCCCGGCAACTCGCCGTTAGCGTTCTCGGTCCCGCGGCTCGAACAGGCTGTCGGGCACTTCAGCCTTGAAATCCATGTAGAACCAGGTCACCAGGTCCAGGTCAAGCTTCCCCCCGGGCTCGCGTGCCGCGCAGTTCTTGCGCCGCACTCGCGTGGGATACCAGACACCGCCAGGCGTCTGCTCCAGACGCTCCATGATGTAGGTCTCCTTTTCCATCATCGCCGCATCGTTCGCCAGCGGCCCCCGCAAATCACCGAATTCATGCTGGATTGTGACGTAACTGCGCAGCGGATCTATCCAGTAGCGGGACTGATGATACGAATAGGCTCCCAGGTACCGCGTGGCCTGCGCAGTCAGGAGTACCGTGTCCGCGGGTCCTTGCTTCGGAGCGCGATCCAATCTTCCCTCGAACTGTTGGGAGGGAATCTCCAAGTGGGGATAAGCGAAGAGATCCGGCAGCACCGATCCGGCCTGGCCGACACTTCCGGCCGCATCCTGGTCTGGACTGACCTTCCAGAGTTCCTTCCAGGTCCGTTGCTGCTTTCCGGTATGGTCCGGCGGTGAGAAATCGACCTGGTAGACGGCTTTGCCATTGCAGGCGGAGACGGGAACAAAATGGAACTTCTGGAGGCGTCGTTTCCACCAGGCCAGCGGATCCACTCCGGGGGCAGGGGGCTCGGCATTGTCGATCGTCGCGTTAGCCAGGGCCAGTTCAACTCGCCAGCGATTCTCCTTGCGCCAGACAAGGCGAATGTCGAGGCTGTTCCACGGCGAGTCCGAGCCGCCGTACTGGACAACGATGGCATGGTACGGCCCAAAGCGTTCCCGGCTTACCTGGGCTCCGTGCAACACCGTGCCCAGATCCTCGGGGGGAACGCGGTCGACTACCCTGGAGGTGCGCGGCACGCCCAGCGCGTAGGCATCGACGGGCCCGTTCTCCGGGTACTCAAAAACCCACTCCATGGACTCACCGGCCTTCTCGCCGAGGGGCGTCCACTTCAGCGAGTACGGCAGGCGGCGGCCAGGTGGCACGCGGAACACGAGCCGCAAGAGCTCGTCCTGGACGTGAAGCCGCAAGGTCAGATCGAACTCGGTCCAATTTTCGTCCTGGATGACCACTCGCCGCCGTTCCTGCTGCACGATCTCCGAGCCGTAGAGGGGCGAGTGCAACTTCGCTTCGCCGCGCAGGAGCTTTTCGAAAACCTCGGCGAAGGCACTGACCTCCCGTTTGGTCAGCTGGGTGTCCTGCGGCACTCGGTAGAGTGTTTGTTCTTCCGGTTCATAGCTGTAGCGAATGCCCAGGCGATGGTCGTCGTAGATCACCCACCTGTCTTGCCGTCTAGCGGATACGCCGCGCTCCGGCGAGAACCAGAATTCGCCCTGCTGACCCTGGAGCCCCTTCCACGTCGCATGGATCCAGGGCCTGGAACGCAGAGCGTCGGCCACCTGGGCCCAGCCAGCCGAGGGGCGCAGAAACCAGATACCGACCGCGGCGAGCAGCGCGGCCGCCACGCCAACGAGAGTCAGGATCCCCGACAGCCGGCGCCTCCGATTTCCCTCCGACGCCTGCACGCGCTCGGCACGTTGCAGGGCTCGTTCCAGCGATTCCTGCGGGATTGGATGATGACACATCCTCTCGACAGCTCGACGCAGGGATCCCTCCAGCTCGTTCCGCGGATTGGAGGGGCTAGAATTGGGATGCTTGTCGTTCATGATTCTTGTTGCTCCTTCGTCACGGCCAGAAGGACTTCAAGCCGGGTTCGTGCTTTGTGTAGCGCGGTGGATACGGCGCTCGAACTGATCCGCAACAGCGTGGCGATCTGATTGCAGGCCATCTGTTCGAAATAACGCAAACAAAAGACCTCCGCCTCCCGCGGAGGTAGTTGCGCGATGGCTTGTCGGAGGCGTTCCTCCAGCTCGCGTCCGATGGCCTCTTCTTCTGGGCCATGGCCCTGGGCAACGAGTGCCAGGGCGTCCGCCGCCATTTCGTGGCGCCGCTGGCGCAGGCGATCCAGGGCCCGGTAGGCAGCCATGCGCCGCAAAAGCGCAGGCCAGTGTTGGACTGCCTGGGTTTGCTGGAGTCGATAGGCTTCCAGAAACACGTCTTGAACGACGTCTTCCACATCGGCCGCGTGCTCGAGAATGCGCCAGGCCGCGGCAAAGACAATCGGTCCGTGCTCGCCCACAAAGCGTTGCCAGTCGGTTACCACGTCGCCATCCTAACCGTTCGGGTAAGTCGCGCCTTCCAGGGATAAAGTCGCAACAGAACGGCAAAGGTCACCACCTTTGTGTTCCTCCCGCTAGAGACGGAAGGCGCTGGGGGCAGCGGCCGGAGGCGGCGTCAGGCGACCGAGCTGGGTAGAATAGCCTGATCGCCTTTTGCGTCATAGCTGGGTGAGGTACGTGGAGTGGGCCGCGACGGCCTGCCAGCAGCCCTGCCGCTTGACCCAAACGCGCGTGTAGCGGAACTGGCTGCTGGCGTCCTGCCCTTGGTACCGGCCCTTCGTGGTGCCCACGGCCGTGGCGACCGCCGCATCCCCGAAAACGCGGACGGTGATCTCCGCATTGCACAGGAACTCCAGTTCGTAGTCTGGCGAGGTCAGGGTGTCGAGGGCTTGCTGCTTCGTCATCATCTGGCCGAGCGGGCTCGTGACGCTGAAGTCGTCTGCAATGAGGCGGTCGAGGGCTGCCAGATCACGGCGGGTGATCGCTTCCCCGATCTCGCGCTCCATCCTCGTCAATTCCTGCTCGATCAACACGTTGGTGTTCATGATCTACCTCCTGATGAATCGGACTGAAAAAACAACAGCGGACAGTGGGAATGGTGAGCACCAAAGCTCACGCGTTCGTCGGCTCGCTTCATGTAGGTCTGGGATTGGTCGGGCGAAGGCAGATAGTGCCCAGAGAGGATGCAATAATGCTACTCCAGCGGGGCGAGTGCTGCAAGGCTTTGCCGGAGAGCTACAGCCGAGAAGGTCAGTTCGGTTGATCCGAGCCAAGGCGAGTCAAAACTGACCTGGCTTTCTATGTGTGCCGAAGATGAATCCGCGAGCGAAAACGCAAAGGAACCCCGGCTACGGGAGTCCCAAAATCTCTTGCACCAGCGGCCCCGCATCGTACAGGACGCGCAGCGCCTCGAGGACCGCCCGGGAATGCACGGCAATGTGCCGCGCCTGCTCCTCGGTATAGACGAAATTGCGCACGAGCCCATGTCGATTGCGATCAAAGTTGATGCCCACCAACTCGCCAGCCCGATTTAGCACCGGGCTGCCGGAATTGCCGCCGATCGTGTCGGCCGTCGAAACGAAGTTGAACGGTGTCGCCAGGTCGAGCTTGGTCTTGCGCTCGTTCCAGCGGCGGGGCAGGGCAAACGGTTCGCGCTGCCCCTGCTCCTCGGCCCGCTCAAAAGCGCTGGCAAAAGTAGTCGTGTAGGGCAGGTCCTTTCCATCCACGCGATAGCCTTGGACCACGCCAAAGGCCAGCCGTAGGGTGAACGTGGCGTCCGGCGGAATGCCGGTGCCGTACAGCTCGAACCGGGCCCGGGCGATCTGCGCGTATGCTTGCCGCTCCACTTCCTCCACTTCGTCCTCATGGCGTTTCCGCAAGCGCCGGGCGTCGTCGTCGACCAGGCGCGCCAGGCGAATCATCGTGTCGGTGGAATCTTCGATGACAGCCGTCCCGCCCGTCGCCAGCCGGCGGCGCTCCGCCGGATCGAAGAGTCGCGTGGCCGTGACCAGTTCGGTGGCCCGGGCCGCGGGCGCCTTGCCGGCCATAGCTCTGGTGACCAACGCGTGGTCTCCACCCAGGTTCTCGGCCAGGAAACTGAGCGAACCGGCCAGCTTGACTTGCTCCAGCTCCGGATAAATCGGCGCCGGGGAGAAGAGCTGCAATTCCAGCGACTCCAGGTTCGAGTCGCGATACTCCCGCAGACGTTCGGCGTTCGGTTTCGGCTTCTCGACGGCCAGGCGTACCAGGTGGCGCGCGATGCGGAACAGCGTCGTGTCGAAGGCGTCCCCCTGCTCATAGAGCAGGAACTCGCGTTCGAAGCCGGCGAGCACGCGCTCGGCCGTGGCGATGCGCTCCCAGGCGTCGCCGTAGCGCTGCTGCTTGACGGGGTCGGCCTCGATCCGGCCCCGCAGCTCACGTTCCTCGGCCGCTTTGCGCGCCACGATGGCCGGATCGAGCAACCCCTGGTACTGGCCACTGATCGCCTTGCGGGCATTGGCCACGCGCGGCAGGTCTTTCTGGGCCATGCGCGAGAGTTCGGGGCCACGCTCCGCAAACTGCTGTAACAACGCTTCCTGAGCCCGCAGCCGGCCGAGTGTGTACGGCAGCGTGACGTCGCGCCGATGACGTAGCCGGGCCAACGTATCGAGGCGATTGGTCGTACCGGGATGCCCGGAGACGAACACCAGCTCGCCCTCGCGCGGACCGCTCTGGCTCCATTTCAGATAGTGTTCTACCCGCAAGGGACGACCCTGCTCGTAGACCCGGAAGAAACAGAAATCCAGGCCGTGACGAGGGTACTCAAAATTGTCCGTGTCGCCACCGAATGCGGCGCTGGCGTGCTCCGGAGCCAGGACAAGGCGCACATCGGTGTACTTCTGGTAGCGGTATAGATGATAAAGCCCACCGTGATAGAGCGTGACGACATCGCTGCGCAACCTGGTCTTGTCCAGGGATTCCTTCTCGATCGCGGCCAGCACGGCCCGGCGGGCGGCAAAGGCCTGGGCCGGCGTCAGGTCGGGCTTGACGGCGGCGTCGACCCGCTCGGTCACGTCCTCGATGCTCATCAGGACGTTCAACTCCAGATCCGGGCATTGCAATTCTTCCAACCGGCTACGGGCGAAGAAACCGTCGCGATAATAATCCTTGTCCTTCGGACTCAGCTTCTGGATGGAATCGGCGCCGATGTGATGGTTGGTCACGACCAAACCCTCCGGCGAGACGAAGCTGCCCGAACCGCCGTTGTTGAAACGGACCGACGCTTTCTGCACGCGCTCCAGCCAGGCGCCGGTGAGGTTGAAGCCGTATTTCTTTTGCAGCAACTCGCGCGGCGGATTGTTCAGCAGGTACATTCCTTCGTCGGCACACACGGGTACTCCGACATTTAGAAACCACCCCAGCAAGGCCGTTCCCAGAGCAGTCCGAAGAATCCAGGAAGCACGCACGTTCCACGACCTTTCCCGAAGCTGGTACGTGATGTAGGGGTCACTCCTCGGTCGGGAAGGAATTGTACGCGAAAGCCTGGTTGGCTTCACCGGGTTTTCCACAGATGGCCCTGGCGCCCACCCTTCGCCCCCGACCGACCATGAACGGGCCTGCCGCTGGCTGGGCGACGCCGACGAGACTGGTGGCGGGTTTTTCTTTTCCTTCCGCATAGGCCGCTTGCGGCGGGCGCATCGCGCTCCGTGTCTATGTCGGAAGGAAACCGGCTCTGCCGGTCTCCTTCCCCTTGCCGCCACCCGACAAATCCCGTAAGGACGTGCACAGAGCGATTTGTCGCACTTGCCTATCGAGCAAGGATGCACCATGGCCAAACGCAAACCCACTCCGCCAGCCAGGCGGCAGACCGGCGCCCAGGATCCCGTCCGCCTTCCCATGCCACAGGGCTACGACGCTTTCCTAAAAGATCTCAAGGAGCGCATCCGCACCGCCCAGCTCAAGGCGGCGCTTGCCGTCAACCGCGACCTGGTGCTGCTCTACTGGCAGATCGGCCAGGACATCCTCGCCCAGCAGCAGCAGCACGGCTGGGGCGCCAAGGTTATCGACCGGCTGGCCGCAGACCTGCACCACGCCTTTCCCGATGTGCGGGGGTTCTCCCCGCGCAATCTCAAATACATGCGGGCTTTCGCCCTGGCCTGGCCGGACCAGGCAATTGTGCAACAGCTTGTTGCACAAATTCCCTGGGGCCACAATGTCCGCCTCCTGGATGCTGTCAAAACGGCCGAAGCCCGCGAATGGTATGCCCGCCAGGTCATCGAGAATGGCTGGAGCCGCACCATCCTGGAAATGCAGATCGAAGCGGGCCTCTACCGCCGCCAGGGGAAAGCCGTGACCAATTTCCAGCGCACCCTGCCTTCCCCTGACTCCGACCTCGCCCACCAGGTGCTGAAAGATCCTTATCATTTCGACTTCCTGACCCTCGGCCGCGATGCCCACGAGCGCGAACTCCAGCGCGGCCTGCTGGCCCATATCCGCCAGTTCCTCCTCGAACTGGGCGCCGGCTTCGCCTTCGTCGGCGAGAACGTCCATCTCGAAGTCGGCGACTCGGATTTTTACATCGACCTGCTCTTCTATCACCTGCGCCTGCGTGCCTACATCGTGATCGACTTGAAAATGGCGGCCTTTCAGCCGGAGTTCGCCGGCAAGATAAATTTCTACCTCTCAGCAGTAGACGACCTGCTCCGCCACCCCGACGACAAACCGTCCATCGGCCTGATCCTGTGCAAGACCAAGGACCAGGCCGTCGCCGAGTACGCCCTGCGCGACATCACCAAGCCCGTCGGCGTGTCCGGCTTCGTCACCCAGCTGATCGAATCCCTGCCCGAGAACCTCCAGGGCAGCCTGCCCTCGGTCGCCGAGCTGGAAGCCGAGCTGCAAACAGTCGAAGACGCCGAGGAAAAGAAGAAACCGCCGCCGAGGCCACGCCGCCGTTCCTCCTGATCCTCCTGACGGCCCAATCCGCCATTAGGGCTGTTCGCTACGCAGCATTCAACAGGAGAGAACCGATGACCAAAGACCATATACTCTCTGAGATCCGACGAACCGCCGCCCACCTGGCGCAAACGCGCTGCTTTCTCGTGGACGCTGCCTCCGGCGCCGTGTCTAATGGCCGCGAGCAACCCGTGGACATGCCGCGCGGTTGCGGCGAATCCGAGGAGGCCGGCCTTGCCCGACGCCAACGAACGGCTGCGGTTCTACTGCGTCAACGACGCGGTGCCGGTCGAGACGATCGACCTGCTCCGCGGGGCGTGCGCGACACGCGACATCCCGTTTGTCGAGGTCGACGCGCCGAGCTTCGACTTCGACCCCGACCGCCGGCTCACCGCGGGCGACCTGCTCTACCGTCCCGCCGTGTCGCCCGCCGCCGGCTGGGTGGAGCAGTTCCTGTATGCCCCCGGCGTGGCGACGTTTTACCGCGACGCGGATGGCATCTTTTTCGACCCGTCGTGTGCGCCGTTGCTCTTTCAGCACGCTGGTTTGCCGACCGCGCGCACCGTCTACGCCAGCACCACCGACCGCACGCTCCTCAAGCAGTTCGTCGAGCATGTCGGCGGGCTGCCCGTGATCGTGAAGATGCTCGGCGGCGAAGGCGGCGTCGGCGTGATGCGCGTCGAATCGCTGCCGGCCCTGTACTCGCTGATGGATTTCGCGCACGCCCTGGGGCGCGCGCCGCTGATCTGTGCCTACGTGGATGACTCGGTGCACTGGCGTGTCGTCGTGGTCGGCGACCGCGCGGTGGCGGCCTACCGCAATCCGCCCGAAGTGGACGACTTCCGTACCTATGCCAGCGACGATACGCACGACGTGACGGCCAATCCTGACCCTGCCCTGGCCGAGGTGGCGGTCCGCGCCGTCGCCGCCCTGCACCTCGAGTTTGGCGGGGTTGACATCCTCCGGCACCCGACGGGCCGTCTGTACGTGCTGGAGGCCAACTTTCCCTGCTACTTCCCGCACGCCCAGCGGGTGGCCGGCATCGACATCGCCGGCACGATGCTCGACTTCCTGCTCGCCAAGTCCCGCCGAACCGCCCGCAGCTAAACTTCGGAGGCCGAGCCGGAAGTGTGAGCGACGGAAACCAGCTTGCGTCGCTGACGCTTCCGGCTCGGCCACACGGCTAGGGCCTCTGCTTGCTCTTCTGCTCCTTTTGCTTCTGCTCCCCCCCTGGCTGCTTTTGCTTTTGCTCCTGCTGCTTCTGGTTCTGCTCCCGTGGGGACTTCTGCTTTTGCTCCTTCTGCTTCTGCTCCTGTCCCTGTTTCTGCTTTTGCTCCTGCTGCTTCTGTTTCTGTTCCTGTCCCTGCTTCTGCTTTTGCTCCTGCTGCTTCTGGTTCTGCTCCTGCTGGCCCCCAGTCTGGCCGGCGGCCGGCGTGGCGGGAAGCGCCGCGGCCACGGCGAGCGCCGCCGCTACGCCGACCCGACGGAGCAGATTACGCCGCGAGAAGGGCTGAGCCGCCGGGGGCGCGAGCCGCGCCGCCAGCAGCCGCGCGTCCGCCAACCGGTCCAGCGCCGCCCAGATCAGATCCTCGTCGGCTGCCATCCCGAGTTGCTGCGCGACGAGCTCGGCCAGCTCCGCCACGGTTCGCTGCCCGTCGGCATGCCGCCAGACGGCTGCCGTGACGGCGTGCAGCTCGAACTCCTGCCGTTGCTCTTCGTCCCAGATTTGCAACCCGTCCCCGATTTCCCGGACGACCAACTTTTCGGTGCGCGCCAGCGGCTTCATGGTTGATGCCCTCTACAAGGTCCTTGGTAGGTTCAACAGACACCCCGTTCGTCCTGCTTATACGGAGGATGTGCAAAGAACCTGAACCAAGGAATGCATTGGGCTTCTCTGCGACGTGTGTCATCTGATCAATCGTCCATCGGCCTCGGTAGAGCGGCTAGCACCACAGGGACAAGATCCTTAGAATCACCGGTCTTGGCCTCGTGGTGTAGGAAAAAAGGCGAGGACGCATGCGAGTCCGTACGTACGGTTCCTCGGGATCCGTGGTGGTCACCTTGCACGGCGGCCCTGCCGCCGTGGGCGAAGCAGCACCTCTCGCCCGCGGACTGGCGGATTCCTTCCGCGTCATGGAACCTTGGCAACGCGGCAGCGGAGACGAGCAGCTCTCCGTCTGCCGGCACATTGCCGACCTGCACGAAGTGGTGGTGGCGTGTGGGCCGGACGCTCGGCCCGCTCTCCTGGGCGAGTCCTGGGGCGCAATGCTGGCGCTCGCCTATGCGGCGGCACACCCCGAGGGCATCGGTCCGATCGTCCTCATCGGCTGTGGTACCTTCGATGCGGCATCCCGAACCCACATGCGGGCGACGCTGGAGCAACGCCTGGACGACGACCTGCGGCGACGCCTGGATCATTTGTCCGTGGAGTACCCCGATCTCGGCGAGCGGCTCCGGAAGCGGAACGAGTTGACCGAATCGCTGTATCTATTCGATCCCATCGCCGTGGAGCAGACGGCAGAAGAGGCGTTGCCTTTCGACGTGCAGGCCCACACCGAGACCTGGGAGGACATGCTGCGGTTGCAGGAGGAGGGTGTTTACCCCAAGGCGTTTACGGCGATCCATTCACCTGTCCTGATGTTGCACGGCACCTACGATCCGCATCCGGGGCCGCTGATCCGGGCGAGCCTGGAGCCGTACCTTCCGCAGTTGGAGTATCGCGCATGGGAACGTTGCGGGCACCACCCGTGGCGCGAGAAGCCGGTCCGGGACGAGTTCTTCGCGGTCCTGCGCCAGTGGCTGGCGCAGCATCTGATCCAAAGTAGATGAAGCCAGGCCGAGGAGGGCAGGGGACAGGTCGCTGCGCTCGCCGTCGCTGACCGCCACGCCGTGAATCTTCTGTTTCTCCTTGCTTGGAAGGGGCCACTTCTCCACGGTGCGCACAACCAACACCAATCTTCTCCGCGTGGCGGTAGTCAATAAGAAGGCATGATTCCAACAGGTCTGGTAAAATGAACGCCGTGTCCACCAAGGACCTCGAACCGGGATGTCATCTTGACGCCATTCTGGCTGACGGAAAGGGGGAACCGATGCGATGGCGATACATCACTGCCACGATCGCCGTGGTGCTTCTGTGCCGGGCGACAGCGTCTGTTGTCGGGGCGGAGGCGCCCTCGGCGGAGCAGTTCGAGCACTACCACCAGCTCATTCGGCCGCAGCCCGGTGAGTCGCCGTGGATGCGGAT
>JBGQLF010000041.1:0-15965 GCA_041499985.1 Gemmataceae bacterium | reverse complement strand
TGGAGATGCTACGCCAGCGCGAGCTGCACGAGCAAGCGTCCGAACTGGTCGAACGCCTCTTCGCCACCCATGTGCGCCGCGCCGATGTGCTCCAGGCGCTCGGCGATAACTCGCGGCTAAGCCAAGCCCTTCGGCGAGCTGCGGTGACCTTAGCCGAGCAGTATCATCAAGACCCCGCCTGGGCACTGAACCACGCAAGCTGGGATGTGGTCTGCCAGGCGGGCGCCTCCGCCGACGCCTATCGCCGCGCTCTACTGCAAGCGGAAGAAGCCTGCCGACTGGAGCCGAATGTAGGCTACTATGTCAACACCCTCGGCGTGGCCCAGTATCGCCAGGGGCAGTATCCAGCCGCCGTAGAGACGCTGACCCGTTCTGAAAAGCTCAACGCGACGCCCGCCGATACGTCCCATCCCAGCGATCTGGCGTTCCTGGCGATGGCCCAGTATCAGTTGGGCCACCACGAGCAGGCACAGGCGACGATGGCCCAGCTGCGGGACGCGCTGAAGAAGCCCCGCTGGGCCAAGAACGCCGAGAGCGCCACCTTCCTGCGGGAAGCCGAAACGCTGATCGAAGCGGCACCCGCGCCCAAGAAGTGAGCCGGCCAACAGGGTGCTGATTCGACCCTGGTATAATGTGAGCTGACTCCCCTGTGATCTGGGGCGACGCTCGGGCTATCCGTGTGCGAGAATGAGTCATGGCAGACAAGGATGAAGTGGCCAGAAGGCTGGCCGAAATGCACTATCGTACCGAGGCAGGAATTACCCAGATCTTCCGGATCACCCAGAAGGTCGAGGTTGAGATCACCCCGGCGGAGCCGATCAAGCTGCTCGAGGTGAACAAGCACACCATAGCCTCCGGGATCCTGCCTCTTGGGTTCGACCCCGCTCCCGCGAACGGCATCCCGTTCCCATCCGTCATCGTTGAGGTTACGCCGGCCGAGTTTGAGAAGATCTAGCGGCAGGAGTTGAAGCTACCCGAAGGCTGGCAGCTCGGCCCGCTCGTTTCACGGACGGAACCGGAGAAGGGGAATGAGTGATGCCCACGAAGGCAGAGTGGAGCCGTGCCTTCGCCCAGCAAGCTCGGGCCGATTTCGACACGTGGAGTGCTTTGCGTCTGTATTTGAAGATGCCGGAGGGGAGTTCACCTTTGCCCCCCAGCCAGAAGCTGCACTTCCTGCAAATGGCCTGCGAAAAGCTGGCCAAGGCACAGCTCCTCAAAGGAGGTTCCCGACTCGAAGAGCTGGTTCGCCGGCTAGGTACCAGGGCTGTACCTCCAAGGGGTGGCCCTGCTTTTCTTCGTCACGCGAACCAACTTCTACATCGACGCCTTCAACAGACGAGGAACCCGATGCTGAGGACGAGGAATTCGCAGAAGGCGACAGGCCATGAGCCATAAGCCTGGACGGGGACATAGACGGAAATCAGACCCGCACGGCAAGAAACGCTTTCAGAAGAGGGCCAAGAGCAAGAAAGCTCAAGCCCAGAAAGTCTACGAAGAAGCACAAGAAAGGTGGAGATCCATGGCGAAAGAGCAACGAAAGTTTCGACCTGAACTCCACCCGGACAATTTCAAGCCGTAGATGGGAGCGGCAGTACGATGGCTACGAAATACAAGGCACCCAAGAGCCAAAAGCGCTTTAGCACCGTCTGGGGCGAATTGGCCTATCTGTGCCAAAAGGTGCATTACTGGCTGCACGAACAGCATCGCAGGGCGAACGCACGGCATTATCAAAGTCGCTTGGAGCAGGTTCTGAACGAGCTGCCCGAAAACGATCAGGCGATCATCCGGGAAGAAGGATGGGCCTTGCTCTGTGAGCTGAAGCAGGAGACAGCCGCTGCCGTCAAGCACCGCAAGCGCGAGATTCAGTTACTGGAAAAGCTTCATGAGTCGGTCCGCAAATCCGTGCAGGCCGGAGACTACGACGACAAGATGGCGGCATCCATCCTCGCTGGTCGAGAGGAGGCAGCGTTGCAGAAACGGCGAGACATTTTGAGAACTTTGGAACAAAACGAGGCCCGGCAACAAGGCGATGGCATGCGGACTGGGCTACGCGGAGACAGGAACGGCCCGAACAGCTAAGAACTGCCGGACGTGGAGCTGTGCGACCTGGTCCAGGCTCATGCCATCCAGAAGCGGCCTTATGTCTTCGATGCCCACAAAGGTTCGCATACAATTCTCGATGAAGCTTCGCCCGACCAACCTCAAGAGTGCACACCCGGACCCCCGCATGAACCCCGCAACCACAGTTCTGGATGACCTGCTGCCTCTCCTGCAAGTACGACGGCCCGAGCTCTATGAGAACGTTGCCGTGCTGGAAGTGGCCGACTTGCCTCAGTTGCTCGAGCTGGCGGCCAATCCCAAGATTCGGCGTTACCTGCTGGCCCGGCTGTCGGATACCGTCGCCTTGATCGACCCCGGCTATGTGGACGCGCTCGCTAAAACACTCCTGGCCGAAGGGCATACGCCCAAGTTGGTGAGAGGACTGGCCTCGTGACCACCACCAAGATCATGCTGGATCATGTCCTGGCCCAAACTCCCCCAGGACCTCCGAGCCTGGACACCTTGCAGAGCGATGTGCTCAAGCCGGCAGCCCGCTTCTGGCTCGGAACCCAGTCCTACAAGCTGCGCAAGGCCGAATGCGCTCAGGCCCTCGAGGAAATGTTCCAGGACCCAGCGCGTGTGCAAGCGGGTCTGCGCTCCCTGCCGCCGAATCAGCATCAGATTCTTGCGGTGGTCCAGCGCTATGGCGGCCTCGTTTCGGGGACGCTCCTGGCGAGCGAACTCCGGGCGCGCGGGTTGGTGGAAAAGACCCGAGCCAGGAGCACGTACTATGGCAGGAAACGCGACCTCGACCCCGTGGACGATCTCTGTGCCAAACTCCTTTTGCTCCCCCGGCGTGGGAGCTCTGATCCCTACGTCTCCCGGGCCTCTTGGGACAATCGGCATCAATACCGTGACCTGTTTCTGCACCCCGCGCTACACGCGTTGGTCGAGACCCTCTCACCTCTGCCCTGGCAAGCCACCGAGGGGACACCGGCTCCGCAAACGAGTTACCAACGTTCGGCCGCGGAAGTCGTCCTCGACCTGATGACCATTGCCCAGGCCCTCAACGAGTCCGGCGCCTGGAAAACAAACCGGGGCGGCTCCCCGGCGAAGAGTATGCAGAATCGGCTGCACAAAGCGCTCGCCGCCGATGCACGGGATCCTTTGTTGCCGACCGCTCCGGAGTCGCTGTACTACGAAATCCTCCGGGGCCTGGGCGCGGTCCGGGTGGAACGAGACCAGGGAACCATCCACATAGCAGACGTGGAACGTCATCTGTGCGGCTCCGCGCTCGAGCAGAGCCGGCAGTGGGTCCGCGCCTGGCTACACGCCCGGCTGTGGCAGGATGGCCTCGGCGTGGTTCCCGACCGCGAAAGCCAGGGGAACTCGGTACGCATCGACCCGCACCGACTGGCCACGGCCCGGGAGCTGGTTGTTTGGGCCTTGTGTCGGGTGGCCCACGGTACCCAGGACTGGATCGACCTGGAGACCTTCCTGGCCGACTTGTGGTCCATCGAGGGAGAAGATAGTCTCAGCTTCTACTGCCACACCTACACCTGGAAGCCGGTGTTTGCGCGCGCCCGCGACAAAATGATCATCAAAGCCGATCCGGATCGGCAGCTGGCGTTCTGGCTCGATGACACCGGTATCTGGGCAGCCAACGCCATCCTGGGGACCCTGGTGCATCTGGGTCTGGTCGAGCGGGGCCATACCAACTCCAGCGAGGACAGCCCTTCCTGCTTCCGCCTAACCGAGACCGGCAGGGCCGTGTTTGGGGCACCCGAGCTGGTGACGACGGCGACGAAGCATGACCCCAAGTTCCTGACCCTCCAGCCGAACCACGAGATGTTGGCCTACCTGGACGCTGCCGATGCTCAGGTCGTTTGGCCGCTCGCCCGGATGGCGCGCCGCGTTGCGCCGCTGAGTGGGCGCGTGCAGACGTTTGCCCTCACGCGCGAATCGGTGTACCAGGCTCTGGAATCGGGCTGGAGCCTGGAGGCGATCCGGGAGTTCCTGGGGGAGCACAGCAAGACCGGCCTGCCCGAGAATGTTGCCCATTCCTTGGCGGAGTGGGGCCGGAAGCGCGAGGCGATCGTCATTCGCACCGAGGTCAACTTGGGGGCCGTACCCGCTGGGCAAACGGGTGCGTTACCCGGCGCAGCGCAGGGCCAGTCGATCAGCGCCGACTTCGTGCTTCTGCCGCGGACCGCCACCCACGATGTCAAAAGCTGCTTCCGACGTGACTACGCCAGCCCTGTGCCACATCGTCCCTGGCATGTGGACGAGGAAGGGTTCGTCCGCTTCATAGAGGAAACCGATGCGGTCGTCCTGGCGCGGCTAGCCCAGTTTGCAGACCCGCGGGCGAGCGGCTGGCAAATCACAGCGGCCTCGGTACGCAGGGCACGGGAACGGGGCATCCCCGTGGACCAGATCCTCGGCTGGCTGGAGGAACACCTCGTGAACGAGATACCGCCCCTGGTCGAGACGATGATCCGCAACTGGGCCAGCTATGCAACCCGTGTTTTTCTCGGTCCCTTGTGGATATTTCAGGTCCAAACTTCTCAGGCCAGTGCGGCCGTGCTGACCAGCCGGCAGTTCCGGCCATTTCTGGTCGCCCATATTCCGCCGGACTGGTTCATCGTCCACGCGCCCAAGCTAGATGAATTGGAGCGACTTCTTGCGGAAACGGGCTTCGAAAGGCATGAATTCGTCGTGCTCGAAGACGGAACGCGGATCGCTCTTGGGAGAGTCGAGAGCATGGAATCTTCTCCAGAACGTTCCTCCCGGGAAGGCCGAATGGCCCGTCCGGAGGAGTGATGCAATAGTCGGACCCTGATCATGAGTCAGTTACCCAGAACCATCCAGGATTTCATCGAGCAGCAGACCACGGTTCTTGTTGCCAACTTCTTCCCAGACGACCCGGAAGAAGAGCTGTCCCCCTACGCCAGGTACTGGTACCGAGCAATCGCGTGCATGCTGCTCTCGGGGCGCGTCGCTCCCAAGGCCGACGGCTACCCGAACCGGACGGATGTGAACCGCCTGTGCAAGGAGGCCAACTTCAACCAGTATTGGTTTGAGAGAATTGGCAAGTTCCTAATCAGCGCGGCGGTCCTCCAACACAGCCGCCAGGACAGGTATCAGAAGGGGCCAAACTTTGCCACGTTCTGGCGACCCAATGTCGAGGCGCTGGCGCCGATCACTCGGGAGGCTGTGCTCAAGCTTGTGCGGGAGCACACCGGCCGTCAAGTCTGGCACCCTACGACCGTCGAGCACTCGCACCTGATTGAGTTTCTGATCCTGTTCTTCGGCTGCTTCAAAGAGCGAGCGCTGCGTGAAGACCAGGTCGGCAGGGCATTTCATGACTTCTGCACGCTACCCGAACAGGATCTTGTCCAGGCCGCCAAGGGCTTCAGGCTCAAGACGGACGCCGTTCAGCCTGCCGATTGGAAGCATTGGCTGGACGCGAAAGGCCAGAGCGCCCTGGTCTCGGCCCTGTATACAGCCGAATGGGCCTACTACACGGAACAGGGCAAGATCGGCTGGTTCATGCCGAGCCCGATTGGACTGGGCATGCTCGGACTGGACAAGGTTCCGCCGATCCCCCCGCTCTCGACGGACCTCCAAGTGCTTCCAAACCACTGCATCTTTGCCGGCGCCGGTCTGGACATGGACAAGCTGGCGTGTCTGTTCCGCACTTGCCGTATCAAGCGGATCGACCAGGTTTTCGAGTTCCAGTTGGACCGGCGACGCCTGGCCGAGACGCCCTCCCAGACCTCCCCCGGTGCCGAGCTGCGAGCGGTCCTGAAAGACCAGGAACCCTTACCGGCCACTGTAATGGCCTTGCTGGAGACACCCTCCAAGCTGGGCGGCGTGATCGCCATTCGGGGGTGCAGTGCCCTGGTGAAGCCCGAAACCCCCGAAGTCCTATCGGCGATCCGCGAACATCCCAAGTTGAGAGGGCATCTCGAAACGGGAGCGCCGCCGGGCTACCTGCTGGTCAAGAGTACGTCCGATCCAGGGAACTTCGTCCGAAGATGCGGTGAGCTGGGCTTCGAGGTCCGAATTCTCTGACCGGGAAGAGCTAGACAATACTCCCAACCCAGCCGATCTCTCAAATTTGGCTACCGCAGCAGGCCGTTTTTCCGAGCTGCCTCCGTCAAGATCTCCCCCACCCCGCGGGCCACGATCAGCTCCTCGCCAGGCTGGAGATTGTGCGGAAAGATTCCCAACCCCTTCCACGGCGGTCGAAAGTCCGCCATGTTGCTGGCTTCAATGGAGGGCGTTCCCGCACGCAGGCGTTCCACCACTTGACCGACGGTCAGGTTGAGCTTCGGTTCGTCCCACTGCACCGACAGGCGCGGGCTGTGGCTATAATCCAGATTGGGAATGAACTCGGTGTGGACCGCCGGCAGCCCCTTGAGCTTCTCGGCCACGCGGTTCAACATCGCGGTCTGCTCCCGGCGCTCCGCCTCGTGGTCCTTGCTCAAGTACAGCTCAACCGCCGTAAGGAGACCGATGATCTCCTCCTTGCCCACCTTGGCGATACGGCCGAAGCGTGTGTGGGGCGCGCTGTTGGCGTAGGCGGCTTCAACAAGGTCTTTGCGACCCAACAGGAGTCCCGAACATTGGGGACCGCGCAGGTTCTTGCCGCCGCTGAAAGCCACCAGGTCGGCCCCCATCTTGGTGAACTTGCTCAGGTTCTCCACGGGCGGAACTTCGGCCGCGGCATCGAGGATCAGGGGCAGTCCAGCGGCGTGGGCCAACTCAATCAGCCGCGGGAGTTCGATCTTGTGGCCCAGCGTCAGGTGACTTTGGACGAAGGCGACGGCCGCGGTTCGCGAATTGATTGCCTTCGGGACATCGGTTTCGGTTTCGATCTCGACCAGCTGGATGCCGACCATCCGAAAGGCATGGTCAAAGGGATTGCGGTGCGCCTTTTGGATCAGGATCTCATTCCGCATTCCGGTCAGATCCGGTAGCTGATTCATCTTTTTCGGATCGCTGCCAGCGGTGACAGCACAAGTGGCCAGGCACAGCGCCGCGGAAGCGCCTGCTGTCACAAAAGCGGCCTCGGCTCCGGTCCATTCGGTCAGGCGTCGTCCCACCGCGGCCTGCAACGGATGAATCGGCACGAAGTAGCGCGAAGCCTCCTCCATCGCCTGGATAACCTCTGGAGGCATCAGCGTGCCACCGAGGGTGGTCAAGGTGCCGACGGCATTGATAACCGGCTGGACACCCAGCCGCTGGTAGACGTTCCAACGGGCCGCGGCGCGTGCGGCCCGACCCGTGGAAGACTGGCCGGCAAACAGGGATCCAAGCAGCGAACCGATCCCAGACTTGAAGAAATTCCGCCGGCTCCACGATCCCAGGCGTTTCATGACGGGCCTCTCAGAAAGACGATTACGAGACCAGAAAAGGTCGGGGCGACGAGACAATCCGGAGCACGGCCGTGGCTGCTGTCGCGTGAGGCAGGGCTACACCCGGCTCTGTCAGGGCACCTCGTCCTCAACGACGAACACAGCCAAGGCGGGAATGAAGGCAAGGCTGGTTCGCTTCGAAGCAAGCATGGCACGGTCTCCTCCAGGGCCAATGACAGACCCAAGGGATTTCACATCTTTGCCTCCACCGGCCGGGCTGTTGTTTGCCTGGGTTTACCCCTAGCAAGGCCCTCCTTCATCCGCACTTTCTTCGTCCCAGTACTCGGCATCTTCGTTGCCGTTGTGGCTACACGTGCAGCCTCTCTCACATTCCGGGCACATCTTGTTGTCGCATTCTTCGCAGTAGGTTAGCTCGACCCCGCACTCGCAGAGATCCCGTTCAAGATCCTTATCGACTTCTCTCAATGGCTGGATAACCACGGTATTGGGGAGCCTGCGATTGATCTTGTCGGCGTGATCACGGAATCTCTCGGGGAAGAAGATAACCGGAGTCTGATCTATCAGGCGGAGTACCGTCGCATACTTGATGATGCAATTGCAGCCACAAATAATCCTTTCACCTGACCGTTCGTTCCGCAGTTCATAGCAGTTCCAGATATCAACCTTCTTGCCGCCCATCTGGCACTTCCGCGGCTCTGTGAAAAAACGAACCAGAGAAAGCTTGTCACCAGGTTGGTAGAACTTGTGCAGGACTGCCCGGATGTCCGCGAAGTACTGCTCATCGGTCCTAATCATGCTGCCTCCCGCGCGCGACCCCTTGGATGAACAATGAAGTTCAGCTGCCGCGGTCGGCTACAGTCCCAGCCAGCGCCTCACCGCCTCCTCGACTAACGCGATCTCATTCAGTTGCAAATCGCCCAGCTTCCGGAGGAGTCGACCCGGAGCCACGGTGACGAGGCCTTGGGCGTCGAACGCCCCGGGCTTGAGGAACGGCTTGGGCACGGCGACTTCGAAGCGGGTCCCCTGCACGCTCGTCGTGTGCGGCACTGAGGTAATCAGGACCCGGTCCTGGGACGCCGGCGGCACGCTCAGAACTAGGCACGGCCGGACCTTCGCGGCAATGCCTAGATCGGCCAGCCAGACCTCGCCGCGGTCAGGGGTCGGCACGGACAGCCTCCTCGGCATCGTAGCCGCGGAACAGCTCGACCGCCAACTCATGCAAGGCCGCCTCAGGGAGGTCCTCGGATGCGGCCGAACGGCGCAGGATCTCGATCGCCACGCGCTGCTGCTCAGCCGGTGAGAGCTTGTCAAATGCCGTCAACACGCCATGCGCGGCTTCTGTCATAGGAGGCCTCCGGGAATGTCCAGATACGTATGATAGCTCCCACCGCCCCACATCGCAATCGCCCTGCACGAACTGAGCTCGAAGTATAGGGGGTCATCGGAAAGTCGCCGTTCGTCTCGTGGTAGTTATGGAACGCCAGGACCAGTTGTTTGAGGTTGTTGGCGCAGCTCATGCGGTTGGCAGCCTCACGCACCTTTTGCACCGCGGGCAACAGCAACCCAATCAAGACAGCAATGATGGCGATCACCACGAGCAGTTCGATCAGCGTGAAAGCGGTCCGCCGAGTCCAGGGACGAGAAAGACGATCGATCATGCCAAAGTCTCCTGGCGAGAAAAAGGATCAGGGGCGAGTCGATTCGTAGACGATCGATGCCGGAAGGATGCGCTTGAGGGCATTGATTTCGCTTCTGCCCCGGAAGGTTACGCCTTCGGATACATGACGTCAACGATTTTCCCCAGCGTCCTCGGGGTCGCTACGGAGCCTGCTTGACCTGCGCTCGTGCCGCTTCGACCCAGCTCTCGTAAATCAGCCGGCCCTTCTCCCGCTCCCATTCCTCCGGGCTGAAGACACTCAGCGTTGTGCGGGACAGGGCCGGGATGCCCTCCCCGAGGGCCCGCGTGCCGCCTTCGCGCTCCTCGGTGGCATACAGGCGGTCGAGCGGCACTCCATAAGCCGTGGCCCACCGCGCGATGTGCGTTTCCGGCACGGAGCGCAGGCTGGCTTCCGTCCAGTTCGGGAAGTCGAGGTGACGCTGGAGCCACTGGGCTACCGGCCGGGTAAGGAAGAACGGCCGATGGCTGACATCCGGGATCAATTGAAACTCAAAAACTCCCTCTCGGCTACCTTTCAGCCGGGCCGTCCGCGCTTGCAAGTCTTTGAAGAACGCCTCCCCATGTCCGAGATTCGGAATGCCCACGACCGAATCGGCCAGGCCGTTGATGATCAGCGTTGGCCCACGCCCGGCATGGAGGGCGTAGAGAGCCGTCGGCCGGTCGCCGAGGAATCGGAGCGACTGGTAGGGAATGCCCTGGCACATCGGCTTGGAGCGATCCCAGTAGCCGTCGGGACCGTCGAGGTTGCCGCCCCCGGCCAGCACACAGGCATGGAGGCGGGGATCGACGGCACCGGCAAGGGCCACCAGGAAAGATCCCAGGGAGTAGCCCATAGCTCCGATCCGGCGGGGATCGACCTCCGGCCGGCTCTGGAGATAGGCGCCGGCTTGCATCACGTCGGTGACCAACAAGCCCCCGAGTCGTTGCCCCATTTCGCGGGGCATCAGGTTCTGGTCGTGGGCACGGGTCCCGGAGCGACGCTCCCGGTGGCGCTCGCCTTCGCCGATCGGGTCGTAGGTCAGGACCGCGGCACCGGCTCGGGCATAGAGGATGCCGGCATAGAAAGCGTACCAGCTGTACTTGTCGCCCCCGTGGCCGTTGACCACGATCAGGGCCGGCACCTTTCCTCGCCGTGATTCGGGAAGATAAAGGATGGCCGGCACGCGCAAGCCGAACTGGGTGGCATAGGTCACGCGCTCGGCCACGACCCCCGCTGTGGGCTCGAACCGGCCGTGAGTCTTGACCTCCAGCAGCGGAAGGGGATTGGGAAGGAACAAGGCGCTCCGGATCTGCGATCGCCACTGCTGTTGCTGCTGGGCTGACAGCGAGCCGCTGCCAGGGTCGGCTTGCTCGGCGTGGCCGTTCTTTCCTGGCGTTGGTTGTGCCGCCCGTGGAGCGCCAACCGAAGCAGTGCTCCACGAAAGGCAAACGACGCTGGCCAAGCCGGCAGCCTGGATCACGGTCCGATTCCAGGCCCTTCCCGCGGTCGTCATGGTAGTTCTCCTTCGCGGCCGATGTCAGGGGAACGGTACATCTTTTTTGAGACTGTAGCATCATTGCGGGGACCTGCTTGAGGGACAAGCCAGAAAACCTCGGACGAGCGGGACCGTTCTGACAGAGTGTTGGCTTTCCCCTGGGCAGCCGGTACACTCGGAGCTACTTTTTGCAGTCGATTCGGACAGGACCGATGGCGTACCATCGGGCACGACTGGGCAGCCATTGCGGCGCCGCTGCGTAGCACGGCCCATGTGCGGCGGGTGCAACGGACCCGAGTCCTTTCATGGGTAGCACGCCCGTTGGGGATCGATGAAGGAGACACCGATGCAGGAACCCCCTTCGACTCGCTTCCAGGAGCCTGCCGAGAGCGACCCGCCGGCCGCACTCGCAGAGGAGCTGTCGCGCTTATGGCGTCAGGGGCAACAGCCTGGGGTGGCTGCCTTCCTGGCCCAAGCCGGCGCGTTGCGTCCAGACCAACTCGCCGCTGTCTTGCTGGTGGACCAGCGGCAGCGCTGGCAGCGGGGGGAACGGCTCGGGGTGGAGATCTACCTCCAGGCCTATCCTACCCTGGGAGCAGAACCCGAAGCCGTTCTCGACCTGATTTATGGCGAATACCTCCTGCGACGTGAACAGGAGGAGGTGCCCACGCTAAGCGAGTTCGCGCGGCGCTTTCCCGAGTACGCCCAGCCCCTGCGCCTCCAGGTCGAACTCCGCCAGGCGCTGGATGCCTCCAGTGGCCTGCTAGCCGATCCGTACGCCACGCGGGAGGGAGACGGCGGCGCGATGACCACGGCCGAGCCGTATGCCACGCGCGCCGAAGGCGGCGCCGGCACGGCCGGGCCCGCTGCGCCGCCGTCCGCCTGGCCGCGCCTGCCCGGCTATGAGATCCTGGGACCGCTGGGCTGGGGCGGCATGGGCGTGGTCTACAAGGCTCGCCAGTTGGGCCTGGCGCGCTACGTGGCCGTGAAGATGATCCGGGCGGACGCCGGTGCCGACCCGGAGTTGCTGGCCCGCTTCCGCACGGAGGCGGAGGCGGTGGCACGTTTGCAGCATCCTCACATCGTGCAGATTCATGAGGTCGGGGAGTGGCAGGGCCTGCCCTACTGCGTCCTCGAGTATGTGGATGGCGGCAGCCTGGCGGAGCGCTGGTCTGGACAGCCGCAGGTGCCCAGCCAGGTCGCCGAGTTGGTGGCGATCTTGGCGCGAGCGATGGAAGCCGCCCACCAGGCGGGGATCGTCCACCGCGATCTCAAGCCGGGCAACATCCTGCTCCGCCGCACGGACGGGAAGGCGCCCGTGGCTGAGGGCGGGCCCGCCCCGGCGAACCGCCGCGCGGAGCACCCTCTGATCCCCAAGATCACGGACTTTGGCTTGGCCAAGCGCCTCGACGTGGCGTTGGGCGAGACCCAGACCGGGACGAGGCTGGGGACGCCCAGTTACATGGCCCCGGAGCAGGCCCGGGGACAGAACAAGCAGGTCGGTCCAGCGTCCGACGTCTATGCCCTGGGCGCCATCCTGTACACGGGGCTGACGGGTCGGCCACCATTTCTGGGCGCGGATCCGTTGGATACGCTGCGCCAGGTGGTCGACCACGAGCCGGTCCCGCCGCGGCAATTGCAGCCGAAGGTGCCCCGGGATCTGGAGACGATCTGCCTGAAGTGCCTGCGCAAGGAGGCGGGTAAACGCTACAGCAGTGCCCTGGCCCTGGCGGAGGATCTGGAGCGCTTCCTGGCCGGCAAACCGATCCAGGCGCGGCGGGTGCCGTTGTGGGAGCAAGGGGTCAAGTGGGCCAAGCGTCGGCCGGCGTTGGCCTCGTTGCTGGCCAGTTGTGCGGCCGCTTTTGTCGGGCTGGTGGTGGCCACCATCTTGTTGACGAGGGCTTACCAGCGCGAACGCGATGCCAAGAACGAGGCGACCCAGCAAAAGATCCAAGCGGAAAAGAACTTTGCTCTGGCCCGCAAGGCGGTGGATGAGACGACGACCAAGGTGGCGGAG
This sequence comes from Gemmataceae bacterium, assembly GCA_041499985.1. Taxonomy (GTDB): domain Bacteria; phylum Planctomycetota; class Planctomycetia; order Gemmatales; family Gemmataceae; genus JBGQLF01. The sequence goes on along the minus strand of JBGQLF010000041.1, from coordinate 3,374 downwards.
AATCCGCGCCTGAAGGAAGCCGATTTTCACGCTCTGCGCAAAGAGCTGCTGGCGAGCGCGGTGCCCTTCTACGAGGAGTTTGTGCAGCAGCCGGGGGCGGACGCGGCGCTGGAGGCGGAGCGGGGCCGGGCCTATGGGCGGCTGGGGTATGTGCTCGAGGAAATGGGGGAGAAGGAAAAGGCCATGCAGCAGTTCGAGCGAAGGCGAGAGGTATTCGCTCAGCTGGCCACAATGGCTCCCGAGGAAGCCGACTACCGCTGCGATCTGGCCGGGAGCCACAACTGTCTGGGCGTGATGCTGGCACATCTGGGTAGGCGGGAGGAAGCAGAGAGCGCGTTCCGGTCCGCCTTAGCCGTCCAGGAGCAACTGGCCAAGGACTTCCCGGCGGTGCCCAAATACCGCAAGGAACTAGCCACGAGCCACAACAACCTGGGTCTCTTGCTGACAACTGTGGGCAAGCGGGAAGAGGCAGCGATCGCGTTCCGCGCAGCCCTGAACCTCCAGGAGCCTCTGGCCAAAGAGTTTCCGGCTGAGGCCGGATACCGCCAGGTCTTGGCCCGTAGTTACAGCAATCAGGGCAACCTGTTGATAGCGCTGGGCAAGGCGCAGGAGGCCGAGACGGTATACCGCGCCGCCTTGGCCATTTGGGAGCAGCTGGCCGCCGACTTCCCGACTGTGCCCGATTACCGCCAAGGCACAGCCTTCACCCACAACAGCCTGAGCGCTCTCTTGGCCGGTCTGGGCAAGCAGGCAGAGGCGGAGAAGGGCTTCCGCGCCGCCATTGCTATCCAAGGCCGCATCGTGGCAGACTTCCCGGCCGTGCCTGAATACCGCCAAGAGTTGGCCCAAAGCCACAACAACTTGGCCATTGTGCTGGCAGGTCAAGGGAAGCGGGACGACGCGGACACGGCATACCATGCGGCCTTGGCCATCCAAGAACGGCTCGTGAAGGACTTTCCGGCCATGCCCGACTATGCCGTCGAGCTCGCCGGCAGCTACGGCAACTTGGGCAATCTTGTCCGGAATGGAGGTCAGCCGCAAGCCTCTCTCGACTGGTACGAACGAGCCCTCAGCACCCTCGCCCCCGTGCTACAGGCCGAGCCACGCTTGGTGAGCGCACGCCAATGCCTGCGCAGTGTCCTGGTGAGACGGGCCCTGGCCTTGATCAGTCTACAACGCAACGCGGACGCACTGCGCGATTGGGACCAGCTACTGGAATCGGACGAAGGGCCACCTGGCCGCGATGCCATCCGCCTTCAGCGTGCTCTCACACTCGTGCATCTTGGCGATCACGTTCGGGCCACGGCCGAGGCGCAGGAGCTAGCCCAAGCAAAAGCCATGGCATCGACGACCCTCTATGACCTGGCCTGTGTGTACGCACTGGCCTCAGTCTTCGCACACCGAGACGCCACGCTTGCGTTGGCCGAACAAGAACGGCTAGCCAGCGACTATGCCAGTCGTTCCGTGGGGCTGCTGGCGAAGGCCCAGGCGGCTGGCTTCTTCAAGGAGCAGGCCGAGTTCGAGCACCTGAAGAAGGACCCCGACCTCGACCCGCTGCGCTCGCGCCCGGACTTCCAGCAGTTGCTGCACGAGCTGGAGGGCAAGGCCGGGACGCAAGTCCCGTAGCCAGTCGCTCCATGACGATGTTGGTTTTCATTTGGCCCGTGGGTATACTCGGAGCTACTTTTCAGAGTCGATTCGAAGAGGACCTGCGCCAATGGCCGAGCCGAATACCTTCGCCGAGTTCATGCGCCGCATCCGGGCGGGCGACGAGCAAGCGGCGGCGGAGCTGCTCCGCCGCTACGAGCCGCTCATCCGCCGCGAGGTTCGCTTCCGGTTGCGGGATCGGCGGCTGAATCGGCTGTTCGATTCGCAAGACATCTGCCAATTGGTCCTGGCCAGCTTCTTTGTGCGCACTGCCGCGGGACAATACGACTTGGAGGAACCCGGACAGTTGCTCAAGCTGCTGGTAGGCATGACCCGCAACAAGCTGGCCCTGGAGATCCGCAACCAGCAGCGGCAGCGACGCGATAACCGGCGCCTGGCCGCGGGCGACGAGCTGGAGGCAGTCGCGGCAACGGATCCCAGCCCCAGTCAGGTGTTCGCCGGCAAGGAACTGTTGGAGCAAGTCCACCAGCGGCTCAGCGAAGTGGAACGGCAGTTGGCCGACCTGCGTGCCGCCGGGCACGACTGGGCAGCCATCGCAGCGCAGCTGGGTGGCACCGCCCAGGCCAGGCGGGTGCAACTGACCCGAGCCCTCTCGCGCGTCACACGGGAACTCGGGATCGACGCAGGAGATGCCGATGAATGAACCCCCTTCGACCCGCTGGCACGAGCCTGGCGAAGGCGTGCCGCCGCCCGCGCCGGCTGAGGAACTGTCGCGCTTATGGCGTCAGGGGCAGCAGCCCGAAGTGCAGGCCTTCCTGGCGCAAGCCGGCGCGTTGCGTGCCGACCAGCTCGCCGCGGTGTTGCTGGTGGACCAGCGTCAGCGCTGGCAGGGTGGCGAACGGCTCGGGGTGGAGGTCTATTTGCAGGCCTATCCGTCCCTGGAAACGGAACCCGAAGCCGTCCTCGACCTGATTTATGGCGAATACCTCCTCTGCCGCGAGCGCGAGGAGGTGCCTACGCTGAGCGCGTTCGCGCGGCGTTTCCCCGCGTATGCTCCGCAACTGCGCCTCCAGGTCGAACTCCGCCAGGCGTTGGACGCGGCCAGCAGCCTCGTGGCCGATCCGTACGCGACCCGGCAGGAGTACGCCGGCGGTGTCACCACGACCGATCCATACACCACGCGCGCCGACGCCGCCGCCGTTAGTGCCGGCGTGGCCCCGCCCACGCCAACGCCGCCGACCTGGCCGCGCCTGCCCGGCTATAAGATTCTGGATCCGCTGGGCCGGGGCGGCATGGGTGTGGTCTACAAGGCCCGGCAGCTAAGCCTACAACGCTACGTGGCCGTGAAGATGATCCGGGCCGATGCCGAGGCCGAACCGGAGTTGCTGGCCCGCTTCCGCGCCGAGGCGGAGGCAGTGGCGCGTTTGCAGCATCCCAATATCGTGCAAATCCATGAGGTCGGCGAGCGGCAAGGGATGCCGTACTGCGTGCTCGAGTATGTGGACGGCGGCAGCCTGGCGGAGTGCTGGGCGGGACAGCCACAAGTGCCCAGCCAGGTCGCGGAGTTGGTGACGATCCTGGCGCGAGCGATGGAGGCCGCCCACCAAGCGGGCATCGTCCATCGCGACCTCAAGCCGGCCAACGTCCTGCTTCGCCGTACCGACGGCCGGGCACCGGTGGCCGAGGGCGGGACGACCCTGCCGGAGAACCGGGCGGAGCACCCCCTGATCCCCAAGATCACGGACTTTGGCTTGGCCAAGCGTCTC
>JBGQLF010000040.1:0-16080 GCA_041499985.1 Gemmataceae bacterium | reverse complement strand
GGCCGGACTGGACCCGGCAGATCCGGTCCAGAGGCGCAGGCTACCCTCCCGCCTCGGCATCGTCTTTCAAAATAGCGACGACCAGTTGTTCAATGCCACCGTTTTCGATGATGTCGCCTTCGGGCCGCTGAACCTGGACCTGCCGGCGGCGGAGGTACGCCAGCGCGTCAGCGAGGCCCTGGCCCGCGTCGGCCTGAGCGGCTTCGAGCAGCGTGTGCCGTTCCATCTCTCCGGAGGCGAAAAGCGACGCGTGGCTCTGGCCGGAGTGCTGGCGATGCGTCCGGAGATTCTCCTCCTGGACGAACCCTCCATGTACCTGGACCCACGGGGCCGGCGCGAGTTGATTCGGTTGATCCAGAGTCTGGAAGTGACCAAAGTGGTCGCCGCCCATGATCTGGAACTGATCCGCGAGACCTGCACGCGTGTAGTCGTGCTCGATCGAGGCCAGCTCGTGGCCGACGGCCCGGCGCGCGCCCTCCTCGCCGATGCCGCCCTGATGAGCGCCCACGGTCTGGAAGTACCGCACAGCTTGACGCCGCACGCGGAGAGCGAGCGGCATCATCAAGAAAGGATGAAGGATGAAGGATGAAGGATGAAGGACACCATTCATCCTTCATCCTTCATCCTTCATGGGTGACTCACGGTCGCGCCCCGCCGGCCCGCGGCGTCTGGCGGGCCCGCTTTTGGATGTCCGTTTCCAGGACGCCGTAGACATTCTCGTGCTGCTGCACGGCCATGTGCAGGGCGCCGAGCAACCGCTTGGCCGTGAAATAGTTGACCACGATCCGGTGCGTGAGCTTGACGGGATCGGAAGGAACCGGGGTCATCTGCGTATTGAGGCCAAAATCGAGAACGAGTTCCTCCGGTGTGCCGGTGACTCGGCAGAAATTGGCATAGGCGGTGGACAAAGCACTCATATCCACCGTGAATTGCGGCCCCTGCTGGCCCGCTCCCGGTGCATCGGCTGCCGCGGGCCCCGTTTTTGGTTCATCGGCCATGACGTAACCTCCCTACTCGAAAAAAGAAGTGTTTGTGACCACAATGGGCACCGGCAAGCCGGCGCCGGGTTCGCCGAGTTTCGACGCACGGGCTAGAGCGTTTCGCGCTGGGAAGTAGCGACGAGCGGCGGGGTTTATCCCCGCCGGGACGAGCTTGGCGGCTCGTCGAACCGCTACACGCGACTGCGAACTGCTCTAGGATCGCCGGAGAGGGGGACCGCTCGCCCGACCCACTGGTTCTGTCTGCGACTCCCTCTCTGGGACCCACCGGACGAATCTTCAAGAACTCCTGTCCCGAGGCCGTTTGCAACTGGAGCATCCCGTGCCACGCTTTGGCCTCGCTTTCCTCTTTGATATATGAGGTGGACATGTTTGGGGAAGACCAAGGCGACGACTTCGGGCAGATCGAACAGACGCCAGCGGTGCGCAGTCGGTAAGTGCTACAGGTCAAGTCGAGCCGCTGCGAAGAGTTCGGCGGGTTCGAGAGTGCGGCACGGCTGAGCAGAAACCGTTTTTCCCTGCCTCCGCGGAACTCAAAAAGTTACAATCTCGAAAGTGGTTGAGCGCCGTCGAATCCTGCTGCCAAGGAAGTGATCCCATGAAGTCTGTACCGTCTGCTCCCGCGCCGGTTCCTGCGGCAGCGGCCGATCTCCGCGGCCTGCTGGAGCGCTTCGAAGCCGCCTGGCAAGGGGAGACGCCCCCGACCCTGGAGGCGTTCCTCCCGACCGTCCTGGTCGCTGGCTCGGTCGATCCCGTGCACGCTCGGCGTGCGCTGTTGGAAGGATTGGTCAAGATCGACCTGGAGCACCGCTGGCGCCAGGCCCAGGAGGCGAAATACCCTTCCCGCCCCTCTGCGACGGCTCGCTCGGCGGAACCCACCTCAGAGACCCTCACGTTCATATTGCCCTCTCGACCCTGTCTCGAGGATTATGTTGCGCACCATCCGGAGCTGGGTTGCCTGGAGCAGCTGTCGCCGGAGCTGATCGCCGCGGAGTACCGAGTCCGCCAGCGCTGGGGGGATCAACCCCAAGCCGACGCGTACGCCAAGCGTTTTCCGCACCATGCAGGCCGGCTGCGTGACTTGCTGCCCCAAGTGGATGCCGAGCTAGCCGCGGACAAGACGGAAGACGGCTCCGGGAAGCGGGCGCCAACACTGGCCACTTCCGTGCCGCAACAGCCTGCGCTGACGGTGGACCTCCAGGTCCCAAGTAAGCCCTACGACATTACCGCCACTTGGCCTCCCTCCCAGCGCGTGCTCCCTGGCGCTGCCGCCGATCGGCGTGATGCCGGCGAGCCGGTTGTGACACGGCCCGTCAGCCGTTGGGAACGGCTGCGCCAATGGGTGCGCCGCCGGCCGGCATTGACTGCGCTGGCGGCCCTGGGCAGCGTGACGGTGCTCGGGTTGGTGCTGGGCATTCTTTGGCTCAACGTCCGTTTGGAGGCCGAGATGCGGCGGGCCGAAGCCAACGAGGCCGAGTCGCGTAGGCAAGAGGCCGAAGCTCGCGCCCAACAGGAGCGGGCCGAAGCCAGCATGGCCGACGCTCGCAAGCAACAGCAGCTCGCCGAGGAGAATTACCAATTGGCCCGCGACGCGGTGGAGCACTATCTGACTCGCGTGGCGGATCATCCGCGCCTGCAAGTCGGCGGGCTGCGCAGCGTGCGGCGCGAGTTGCTCGAAGAGGCAAGCCGGTTCTACGATCGCTTCATCCAAAAACGGGAAGGCGATCCCAAGCTGGAACGCGAGCTGGCCCAGGCTTATTCCAAGAGCGCCTTCCTGGCTCAAGAGATGGGCCTGAATCCCGAGGCGCGGAAGCGGTACCAGCAGGCCTGCGGCCTCTGGGAAGAGCTAGTAGCTGCTCACCCCGACAGCGCGGATTTGCAAACGTCCTTGGCCCACACTTACAGGACCCTCGGCGTCCTCCAGAGTACGACGGGGGAGCGCGCGGCAGCGGTGAAGTCTCTGGAGCAGGCTCGTCAGCTCTGGGTGAAGCTTGTGGCCGCCCATCCCGAGGTCCCCAGCTACGTGGACGACTTGGCCCGCACCTACAACACTCTCGGCCTCCTCCAGCAGAACAGCGGGGAGCGCGCCGCGGCCTTGCAGTCGTATGAGCAGGCGACGAGCCTCCAGGAAAAACTCGTGGCCGCCCATCCCGAGGTCCCCGGCTACCAGGACGGCTTGGCTGGCTCCTACAATAGCCTCAGCCTTGTGCAGTATCAGACCGGAACGCGCACGGCGGCATTGCACTCTCTTCAGCAGGCTCTGCGCTTGCGCGAAAAGCTCGCGGCCGCCCATCCCGAGGTCCCCAATTATCAGAAGGCCTTGGGTCAAAACTACACCAGCCTCGGCTCCCTGCAAAGTAACACCGGGGAGCGCGCGGCGGCATTACAGTCTCACATGCAGGCTCAGCGCGTGCGCGAGCAGCTCATGGCTGCCCATCCGGATGTTCCCGGCTACCAGGACGACTTGGCCGCCACGTACAATAACCTTGGCCTCCTCCAGCTTGCCACCGGGGAGCGCACGGCCGCGTTGCAGTCGCATGAGCAGGCTCGTGGCCTGCTGGAGAAGCTTGTGGCCGCTTACCCGGACCTGTTGGACTACCAGATCAACCTGGGCGGCACGTACACGCATCTCGGCACCTTTCACCGCGACAGCGGCAGACCGGAAGAGGCATTCTCCTGGTACGCCAAAGCGATCTCCGGCTTGGAAGCGGTACGACAGCGCCAACCGAAACATCCCACGGCTCGGAACTCTCTTCGCAATGCTTTCCGGGCGCGCGCCGACATGCTGACCCGCCTGGGTCGTCACTCGGAAGCGCTCCCCGATTGGGACCGGGCTCTGGAACTCGAAGCGGGGCCAGACCGAGCGAGGTTTCGCCTCTGGCGCGCCCTTACCCTGGCTCAGATCGGAGAGCATGTCCAGGCCACGGCCGAGGTGAACGATCTCTCCCGGAGCAAGAGTGCAACCGGGGCTACCTTGTACGACGCGGCTTGCGTCTTCGCCCTGTCCTCCGCAGCCGTGGGCAAGGATGCGAAGCTGCCACAGACGGAGCGCGCGCAGCTGGTCGAGCAGTACATGGTCCGTGCTGTACAACTGCTCATCCAGGCGCAGGCAGCGGGACTCTTCAAGGACCCGCGCCAGACCGAGCACCTGAAGAAAGACACCGATCTCGACTCGCTGCGCCTGCGCGCGGATTACCAGAAGCTCCTGAGCGAGCTCGAGAAGGTGGCCCCGCCGGGAGCCAAGTAAGGCGCAGGGTCCAACCTGTGTGGCAGGTCCGGAGTCTGCCCAGGGCAGGCCTGCCACCGTCCCGCGCCCCATTTTTAATAATGTTTAAGAATCTTGTTTATACTGTTCTTCCGGAGTCAAGCGAGTTTCCCCTGTTCTTCGCCCATGCCATTTGGTATACTTTCTTTACTTGGGTCTCGTGGACCGTGCCGTGGCCGTGATGTTGCCTGCTTCATCCTTCCATACACGTTTTCGCTACCCCATAGAATGTGCGTGAGTTCCAGGGAGCGGTGTCAGCCCACCGGGAGCTGCGCTGTGCCCGATTCGTTTCTTGGGAGGCCCACTATGGGCAAGAAGTTGTACGTAGGCAACCTGGCCTACGGCGTCAGTGACAGCGACCTGCAACAACTGTTCGAGCCGCACGGCACGGTGCAGTCCGCGCAGGTCATCATGGACCGCGACACGGGCCGGTCCAAAGGGTTCGGCTTCGTGGAGATGGGCAGCGATCAGGAGGCTCAGGCCGCCATCGCCGCCCTCAACGGCAAGGAGGTGGACGGCCGAAGCTTGACCGTCAACGAAGCACGTCCGAAAACCGAAGGCGGTGGTGGCGGCCGCGGTGGCTACGGCGGCGGCGGTGGCGGTGGCGGGCGCGGTGGTTACGGTGGTGGGGGCGGCGGCGGCGGTCGACGCTATTGAAACAACGAAGGATGTTCGCGTCCCTGCCCGTTCCCTTACGGGCGGGGACATTCTCTTTTTGCTGGTAAGCCGACAAGACGCCGAGGGCGTGCCGCTCTGCGCTTGTCGCCGGCCCGGGCTGCGGAATCCAAACAGAGATAGGAAACCTCCAGCCTCCTGGTGGCGCGAAGCCAGCGGCTGGAATTGTGGAGGGAGTCGTTCGATCATGGTAAATCGCAATCTGCTTCGCCAGTACGACCTGCCCGCGGACGAGTTGCAACAGGAATGGGACGCCGCCTTTGAACCGGGCAACGACTGGCTCCCGCCGGAGAAGCAGGATTTTCAGGACAACAAGATCATCACCGGCCGAGTGCGCAAGGTCACCGGCGAGGAAGTCTGGGTGGACGTCGGCTACAAGAGCGAGGGCGCCATCGACCTGCGCGAGTGGTACGACGGCGGTCTCGGCCAGATCGTACCGCCTCAGGCCGGAGACGAGATCCAGGTCCTCCTTGGCGCCCTGGAAGACGAGACGGGCGCCGTCGTGCTCAGCTACCGCAAGGCGAAGTGGCAGAAGGAGTGGGAGGACGTTCTCGCCCGGCACAAAGAGGGCGACGCCGTTGAGGGTGTCGTCACCCGCAAGATCAAAGGCGGCCTGCTGGTCCACATTGGCGTCAACGTTTTTCTCCCGGCGAGCCAAGTGGACATCCGCCGGCCACCCGACATCGGCCAGTACCTTGGCAAGACGCTGGAGTGCAAGATTGTCACGATCGACGAACTCCGCCGCAACATTGTTGTCAGTCGCCGACAACTCCTTGAGGACCGACGGGAGGAGATGCGGACCAAGCTGTTGGCCGAGATCCAGCCGGGGCAGATCCGGACCGGTATCGTTCGCAACATCGCCCAGTTTGGTGCCTTCGTGGACCTGGGCGGCATCGACGGCTTGCTCCATATCAGTGACCTGAGCTGGGGTCGGGTAAGCCATCCCAGCGAAGTCGTTCAGATTGACCAGCAACTGGAAGTGTTCATCATTGCGGTGGACAAGGAGAAGGGCAAGATCGCGCTCGGGCTGAAGCAGAAGACGACCAGCCCCTGGCAGGGCGCCGAAACCAAGTACCCCGTCCTCAGCCGGCATACCGGCGAAGTCGTCAACGTCATGGGCTACGGTGCCTTCGTCAAGCTCGAGCCGGGCATTGAGGGCTTGGTCCACATCAGCGAGATGAGCTGGACCAAGCGCATCAACCATCCCAGCGAGCTGGTCTCCATCGGCGACCAGATCGAAGTGCAGGTCCTGAACATCAACAAGGAGAAACAGGAAATCTCCCTGGGCATGAAGCAGGTCCAGCCGAATCCCTGGGACAAGGTGGCCGAGCGCTACCTGCCGGGCACCGTCATCACCGGCACTGTCCGCAATCTGACCAACTATGGGGCGTTCATCGAGATCGAAGAGGGAATCGATGGCCTGCTGCACGTCAGCGACATGAGCTGGGTCCGCAAGGTCAACCATCCCAGCGAAGTCGTCACCAAGGGGGACAAGGTCACCTGCGTGGTCCTCAACGTCGATCAGGAGCGCAAGCGGGTGGCCTTGGGTCTGAAACAGATGGCCAGTGACCCCTGGGAAGGCGACATCCCCAGCCGCTTCCATCCCGGCGACATCAAGAAGGGCAAGGTCACCAAGCTCACCAACTTCGGCGTCTTCGTCGAGCTCGAACCCGGGCTGGAAGGCTTGCTGCACATCTCCGAGCTGGCCGACCACAAGATCGAGAGTCCGGAAGAGGTCGCCAAGGTCGGTGACGAGATCGAGGTCAAGATCCTGCGTGTCGATCCCGCGGATCGCAAGATCGGCCTGAGCCGCAAACAGGCCCAGCAGACCGAGGATGCGAGCGAGGGAGTGGCGGCCGGTTCTCGCCCGCGCGAGCGGGAGCTGCGCGGTGGCACGGGATCCGGAACCGGTGAACTCTTCAGTGTGCTTGGAACCGCGAAAAGCTCGGAGTCCGAGTCGGAAGCCATAGAAGGATGAACCGGAGAAAGCTCCCGTTCATCCTTCATCATTCATCCTTCCGAATCATGGCATGGCTCGAGCATGGGTGGCACGCCCTGAGTCTTCGAAGGGCGTGGGGCTGCGGGCAGACACGCCCTTCGAAGACTCAGAGCGTGCCACCCTGAAACAGGCCTTTTGGATCCATGCCCCAATCAGCGGCGCCGGCGCCAGCGGGACCGCGGTGGGCGGGATGATGCGCCGTTGGCATCCGTTCGTGCGGTCCCCGATGCACTCGACGCTGCCTTGGTATGCGGCGGCTGGGCCGCTGTCCGGGAAGATCTCGAGGTGCGCTGCCCGCGCTGCCGTTGCTCCGACTTGCCCGTTCGCTCGGGTGCGGCCGAGGAGTAATCAAAATCCGGCAAGGTGACGCGTGGCAGACGCTGCCCGATCTGCCGCTCGATCTGCACCAGGGACTTCTCCTCGGCCGGAGAAACCAGCACAAAAGCGTCGCCCTCGGCCTCGGCACGCGCGGTGCGGCCGATGCGGTGGACGTAGTCATCCGGTACGGTGGGCACGTCGAAGCTGATCACGTGCGTGATGTGGACCACGTCGAGCCCGCGGGCCGCGATGTTCGTCGCCACCAGCACTTGAAAGTCTCCCCTCCGAAACCCCTCCATGGCCCGGTTCCGTTGCGGCTGGGTGAGGTTGCTGTGCAGCTCCGTCACCGCGAAGCCGTCGGTAGCAATACTGCGCGCCAGGCGCCGGGCCGATTGCTTCGTTCGCGTAAACACCAGCACCGAGGGCATCTCCGTGTGCCGCAGCAGGTGGCGCAAGAGGGCCGTCTTGAGGTGCTCGGCCACCGGGTAAGCCGCTTGCGTGATGCCCACCGCCGGGGCGCTGCGCCGGCCGATCTGGATCGTCCGCGGGTTGCGGAGGATCTCCCGCGCCAACTGGGCAATCACCGGAGGCATGGTCGCGGAGAACAGCAGCGTCTGCTCGCGGGCCGGCAGGCGGGCGATAATCCGTTTGAGGTCGGGCAAGAAGCCCATATCGAGCATGCGATCCGCCTCATCGAGCACGAGGGTGTGCAGGTGATCGAACTTGGCCTGGTTCTGCCGCATGTGGTCCAGGAGTCGGCCGGGAGTCGCGATGACCACCTCGACGCCGGCTCGCAACGCCTTTTCCTGGGGGCCCATGGGGGCGCCCCCTACAAGGAGACCAACCCGCACCGGCGTGTGGTAAGCCAGGCCCAGGCAGACCTCGACGATCTGCTGAGCCAGTTCGCGTGTGGGCGTGATGACGAGCGCCTGGGTCGTACCCTGGGGAAGGCCCAGGAGTTGGTGCAGGATCGGCAGGAGGAAGGCGGCCGTCTTGCCGGTACCTGTCTGGGCGGTGGCGATGAGATCCTGGTCGGAGAGGATGACGGGGATGGCTTCCGCCTGGATGGGAGTCGGCTCGACGTAACGCATCTCGCGGATGGCCCGCACCAGCAGAGGGTGCAGACCAAGGGCCTTGAATGGCATAAGAGACTCCTGGGGCAGCCCGTGGCGTGCCCAGTAAAGAAGTATGGTACCGCTGTCGCGACTCGAAGCCAGGAGGTTCGTTGAAAGGTTGAAGGAAGTGGGATTCATCCTTCATCTTTTCCCCCGGCCTCGCTTCCGCGCCAGACGAAAGTCTTCGCCTCCGTGGTAGGTCACCAACACCGCTCCCACCCTGGCATACTGCTCGAACAAGTCCTCGATCAACCGCTCTTCGTCGGGCCAGGGGTAAGCAAAAATGACATCGAAGTCATCGAGGGCCAGCCCGAGTTCCTCCTGCGTATCGCCTCCCTCGGTGGTGAGCCAGGCAAATTCACCTCGGGCATGCACGTAGGCTTCGCCAGCCGGCGGGATGAAGCTTCCTTGAATGAACTGGACGGGGAGGTCGTAGTCGGCGGCGAGCTGCTGGGCGGCGTCCACCAGTTCGCCCTCGATCTCGATGCCGCAGGCCTCAAAATCGAGCAGGGCGGCCAGGCAGGCCACGACGCCGAAGCCGCTGCCCCATTCGCAGAACAGGTACCCGCGCGCGAAGTCCGCCGCCAGGGCCCGTAGGACGACATAGGCCCTCTCAAAATCGCTGGGGACAAAGCCGGGGATGCGGCCATGAAGCTGGAACTGCTCGATGCGTCGATTGGCTTCGCGCAGAAAGGAGCGAACCTCGCGGGGCACTGCGGCTTCACGGATCGGCAGGTTCAGTTCTGCCAGGGGCATTCGGCAACCTTTCACCACCCAAGGCAGCGCGGCGGGGAGTGGACCTGTTCGGGTTTCTCGGCTCACTTTTGCTCAAGCGCTTTCGGCGCAACACTTCTTGGCGTTCGCGCTGCCCAGGGGACCTCATGACTCATGGGTGGGCTGCTTTCTCGGTAGGGAGTGAATGTGCGCGGTCGTGAAAGCGACGGGTGATCCGACCCGCAGGTGCGCCAGACTCGGAGAGGCTGGCCGGGTGTCCAGCTTGCCACGGAAGGAAGGACCTCGGATGCGGGTGATCCGGACCAACAGTGTTTCGCGCACTATGGAGGTCGTGCCGGCCATGAAGGTTAGCTTGACGAAGTCACCGATCGCAAGCCCGCGAATCTCTTCCTGGAGCTCGACATCCTCAATGCCTTCCCGGCGGCGCATTTCCTCGATGTTCTCGATCTCAACGGGATTCCGCATACTTGCACGCGAGGACAAGAAAAAACGGCCTACTCTGTACGCTTGATGTCCACCCGATCCGAAGAGAGCTCCTGGGGAAGAGGAAGGCACCAGGGATGTAGGATAATTCACTTATTGTACACGATCCATAGTAGAACGGCCAGTCCCCGGCTGAAAACGTCGGCGGGACTTGATTCCTCTGTCCTTCTTCCTCCTTGCCTCGGGGATGACTATACTGTGGGCTGGAGAACGGCCTCGTGTTTCCCTTCTCCGTCGGTCGAGCCATTGGATCCTCCCTAACGCAAGGAAACGCAGCTCACCTCGAGTTCATCCCATGAACGCACTCTATGCCCTGTCCGACCCCTCTGCCGTCTTCAGCCCAGCATTGCTGTTCTACAAGGACCTAATCCGGCGGAATATTGCCCATGCCCTGGAACTGGCCGGGAGTCCCAGCCGGCTGCGGCCCCACGTGAAAACCCACAAGACCCGCGAAGTGGTCCGCCTCGAACTGGAAGCCGGCATCCGCAAGCACAAGTGCGCTACCCTTGCCGAGGCAGAGATGCTCGCCAGCTGCGGCGTCCCGGACGTGCTCCTGGCCTACCATCTGGTGGGACCCAATTGCGAGCGCATGGCCCGCCTGGCGCGGACGTATCCCGATTGTCGTTTTTCCGTGATTGCGGATCACCCGGCCGCCGTACAGGCCTTATCCCGGGCCATGGTCGCCGCTGGGCAGCGGGTCGAAGTACTCCTGGATCTGGATGTCGGCCAGCATCGTACCGGCATCGCGCCGGGTCCGGAGGCCGTCGGGCTGTACGAGCGGATCGCCCAGTCCCCTGGTCTGCAACCGGGCGGCCTGCACGTCTACGATGGCCATAATCATCAGGAGAATGTCCACGAACGGGAAGCCGCCGTAGGGCGTCAATTGGAACCGGTTCTGGCGATGCGTGCCGAGTTGGAAAAGAAGCGCCTACCGATTCCGCGCCTGGTGATGGGAGGAACGCCCACATTCCCGATCTACGCGCGCCTGGATCTACCTGGCCTGGAATGTGCCCCGGGCACGTGCTTCTTGCACGACAATGGCTACGGCACACGCTTTGCGGACCTGGGCGGCTTCGTCCCGGCCGCGGTGCTGCTGACGCGGGTCATCAGCCGGCCGACGCCGAACCGGATCACCCTGGACCTCGGCTACAAAGCGGTTGCCAGTGATCCGCCGGCGGGCAAACGGTGCCTGTTGCTGAATGTGCCGGATTATGAGCCGGTGCTTCAGAACGAGGAGCATTTCGTGGTCGAGACACCGGCCGCCCCGCGCTTCAGCCCCGGCGACGTGGTGTACGCGATTCCGACGCACATCTGTCCCACCTGCGCCATGCACCGGCAAGCCTACGTGGTCGAGGATGGCCATGTGACCGAGCGCTGGGACATTGTGGCACGCGATCGGATGCTGAGCATTTAGGCATCGGCGGTCACACGCCGTCGAGGTAGGCCCGTCGCGCCGCTTTTCGATCGGTGTGTTCCAGGTCGATCCGAACGCCGCAGCGTAGGTCCAGGGCCAGCGGGACCGCGGGCAGCGGCTCGCCGACGCCCAGGCTGCCGCGCCACGGCGACGGTCCTCCTAAGGAATTACGTCTCCTTCGTAAAGACTTTGACTTCGCGTTCGATTCGCTTTCCTAGGCGATCTTTTTCGACGTCCAGGTCATAGCGGGTTTGCAGATTCAACCAGAACCGCTCGGATGTTCCGAAAAACCGGGCAAGCCGCAACGCCGTATTGACCGTGATGCCGCGCTTCCCGCGAATGATTTCATTGATCCGCCGCGGCGGAACGCTGGTGTCCTTGGCCAGCCGATACTGGCTGAGCCCCAGGGGAGTAAGGAACTCCTCGAGCAGGATTTCGCCGGGATGAATCGATGGCAGCTTTTTGCGAGGCATTTATTCTCCTAGTGGTAGTCCACGATCTCGACTTCGTAGGCATCGCCATCGCTCCACTCGAAGCAGACACGCCATTGATCGTTGATGCGGATGCTGTACTGACCTTGGCGATCGCCCGACAATTTCTCCAACCGATTGCCCGGGAGGACAAAGAGATCGGCGAGCGATGCCGCCGCATCCAGCATCATCAGCTTCCGAAGAGCATGCCGTTGCAGGATGCGGGCAAACTTCTTTACAGGTTCCCGAAGAAAAATGCGTTCCGTCTGCTCGTTGCGGAAACTCTTGATCATCGGCACGCATCGTAACGCTTCACGTTAATAACGTCAAGCGCTACGCTTGTCACTCGTTCCAAAACCGGTACCCGGACCGTGGTGCAGGCGGCTCGCCTGCTGCCGGACCAGCAGGCGAGCCACTTGCACCACGGTCCAGCGAATTATTGATGATTGCGGTAGCTAATGCAATGACCGAATCGACGTGATTGGAAACCCCACGGCCTCCGGCCGTGGGGTTGGGCCGAAGAAGGCAAATTGCTATTTGCCCAGCAAATCCTGCACCGCCGCGCGTTCCTCCTGCAATTCCTGCAACGTCTTCTGAAACTTCTCTTGCCCAAACGCATCCAGCTTCACGCCTTCTACGACACTCGCGTTCCCCTTGCCATCACTGCGGCAGGGATAGCTGAACACCAGCCCGGCCAGCACGCCGTACTGCCCCTTCGAGATCACCGCCGCGCTCACCCAGTCGTTGCCCGGCGTCGGATGCAGCAGGCTCTTGACATGATCCAGGGCACCGTTCGCCGCCGACAGGGCGGAGCTGGAACCGCGCGCCTTGATCACCGCGGCGCCGCGATTCTGGCACTGCGGCACGAAGATGTTCTCCAGCCAGTTGCGGTCGGTGATGACCTCGGGCGCCGGCCGGCCCTTGATCTTGGCATTGGTGAAGTCGGGATATTGCGTGTTGCTGTGATTGCCCCAAATCGTCATCTGCGTGACGTCCTCGTTGGCGACGCAGGCTTTTTTGGCCAAGGCGTTGCGAGCGCGGTTGTGGTCCAGCCGGGTCATGGCGGTCCAGCGTTCCACGGGGATATCGCGGCCATTGTGGTAGGCGACGAGGCAGTTGGTATTGCACGGGTTGCCCACGACGAGGATGCGCACATCGGGCGCCGCGTTGGCTGCGAGCGCTTTGCCCTGGCTGACGAAGATCTTACCGTTGATGCTGAGCAGGTCCTTGCGCTCCATCCCCTGTTTGCGCGGGAACGAGCCAACGAGCAGCGCCCAGTTGCAATCCTTGAACGCCTTGTTGGGATCGTCGGTCAGAATGATCTCCTGAAGGGTGGGAAAACTACAATCGTCCAGCTCCATCGCCACGCCTTCCAACGTCGGCATGGCCTGCGGGATTTCCAGGAGTTGCAGACTGATCTTTTTGTTCGGCCCAAACACTTCCCCACAAGCGAGGCGACCCAACAGAGCGTAAGCGACTTGCCCCGCAGCCCCGGTCACGGCCACACGAATGGTATCCGCCATGGTTGTCTCCTCAGCATTTGGCCTAGTGGGAGGGCCAACGACGAGTCGCGAATCGTAGCCACAAGCGTCCTCGCTTGTGGGCTGCTGGAGCCACAAGCGAGGACGCTTGTGGCTACGATCCGGCAACAGGTCCTTGAATCCAGCACTGGGCCAGACGCCCAAACCAGTTCTCGACTCTCGACCAAAACCCGGCCAGACTATAAGTTGTAAGTTATTGAGCAGCGAGAGGGCCGGCTATCATTTCTCCCGGTCTGCGGGCCGGGATCCGGTTTGGCAAGACAAGGAGTAATTCGGATGGCAGTCAAAGTGGGCATCAATGGCTTTGGGCGCATCGGGCGGCTCGTGTTCCGGTCCATGATGAGCCGGCCTGCCGAGTTCGACGTCCTGGCCGTCAACGACTTGACCGATCCCAAGCATCTGGCTATTCTCCTGAAATACGACAGCGTACATGGCCGATTCGATGGCACGATCGAAGCCGGCGACGGTAAGTTGATCGTCAATGGCAAGACGATCCAGGTGCTCAAGGAACGCGAGCCCGCCAAGCTGCCCTGGAAGCAGCTCGGCGTGGACGTCGTCGTGGAATCGACCGGCTTCTTCACCGACCGGGAAGGACCCAAAGGCGGCTTTGCCGATCACCTCAAGGCGGGGGCCAAGCGGGTCATCATTTCGGCGCCGGCCAAGGGACCGGATATCACGGTGGTCCTCGGCGTCAATGATAACAAGCTCACCACCGAGCAGCGCTGCATCTCCAACGCCAGTTGCACAACCAACTGCCTGGCGCCGATGGCGATGATCCTGGATCAGAAGTTCGGCATCGTGCGCGGTACCATGACGACGGTGCACGCCTATACCAACGATCAGCGCGTCGCCGACCTCATTCATGAGGATCTGCGGCGGGCTCGAGCGGCGGCGATCAACATCATTCCCAGTACGACCGGGGCGGCGCGGGCCCTCGGTCTGGTGCTGCCCAACCTCGACGGCAAGCTGGACGGCATCTCTTTGCGTGTGCCGGTGGCTTCCGGCAGCATCACCGACCTGGTCGCGGAGTTGAGGCAGGAAGTCACGATCGACCAGGTCAACCAGGCCTTCAAGGAAGCGGCCAGCGGCGCCCTGAAGGGGATTCTGGAATACACCGAGGACCCAATCGTCTCGTCCGATGTTATCGACAATCCGCACAGTTGCGTTTTCGACGCCAAGAGCACCTTGGTCGTGCCCAAGGGCAAGGGCCAGATGGTCAAGGTGCTCGGTTGGTACGATAACGAATGGGGGTATAGCTGCCGCACCGCCGATATCGTGACGCGCGTCGGCAAACTGCCGTGAGCGCCGCGATGGTCCTTCATGTGGCGGCAAGTTTGTAACTTGCCGGGTCAGTTCGGCAAGTTGCAAAATTGCCGCCACAATCAGACTTCCGGAGTCCTCATCATGCCGAAGAAGTCCCTGGATGACCTCGCCAACCTGCGTGGCAAGCGCGTTCTGGTGCGCGTCGACTTCAACGTGCCACTTGACGCGGCCGGCCATGTCACTAACGACCGGCGTATCCGGGCGGCTCTACCGACGATCCGCCATATCCTCGATGCGGGCGGTAGTGCCATTGTCACGAGCCATCTGGGACGACCCAAGGGCGATCCGAAGAAAGACGCGCCGTTCCGGCTCGACCGCGTCGCCGAGCGCTTGCAGCAACTGCTCGGCCGGCCGGTGCGCAAGATGAACGACGTCGTGGGACCGCCGGTCGAGGCAGCCGCTCAGGCTCTGAAAGCGGGCGAGGTGCTGGTCCTGGAGAACCTCCGTTTCCATCCGGGCGAGCAGGCCGGCGACCGTGCCTTCGCCGAAGCGCTCGCCCGGCTGGCGGACGCGTATGTCAACGACGCCTTCGGTACCTGCCATCGCTCGGACGCTTCGATGGTAGCGGTGCCGGCGGCCATGTCCGGCAAGCCGCGCGTTGTTGGCCGGCTCGTGGCCAAGGAACTGGAGGTGCTCGATCGGCTGTTGTCGGCGCCGCCCCGGCCGTTCGTTGGCATCCTCGGCGGCGCCAAGGTGTCCGACAAGATCGGCTTCATCAAGAGCCTACTCGTTCGGGTGGACCGCGTGCTGATCGGCGGGGCCATGACCTACACGTTCCTGAAAGCGCAGGGACACGGCGTCGGTGCGTCCAATGTCGAAGCCGACAAGCTAGACGTCGCGCGCGCGCTCCTGGCCCTGGGACAGGCAAAGATCGTGTTACCGGTCGACCATCTCGTGGTCGAACGGCTCGACGCGCCGCAGAGCGCGCGGGTTGTGGAGGGTGACATCCCGGACGGCTGGGTCGGCGTTGATGTCGGCCCCCAGACTATCGAACGCTATCGCGAGGAGATTCGCCGGGCGGCCACAGTAGTCTGGAACGGCCCCCTGGGCAAGTATGAGGACGAGCCGTATAGCCGAGGAACCCGGGCGATTGCCGAGGCGCTGGCGGCAGCGCGCGGCGTGACCATCGTCGGCGGCGGCGAGACGGCCGAGGCGGTCGAAGCTTTCGAGCTGGCCGAGAAGATGACGCACGTTTCCACCGGCGGCGGGGCTTTCCTGGAGTACGTCGAAGGGACCCCGTTTCCGGCCCTGGCGCAGATCGAGGATCGGTCCTGATGGAACATCGACCGCAGCGATCCGCCTACGATGCTGTCGTCGTGGGTTCCGGGCCGAACGGCCTGGCCGCGGCCATTACCGTGGCCCGCGCCGGCAAGTCGGTTCTTGTACTCGAAGCGGAGGAAGAGCTCGGTGGCGGCGCTCGCTCCGCGGCACTGACTCTGCCGGGCTTTGTGCATGACATCTGCTCGGCCATTCATCCCCTTGCTGTCGTTTCACCTTTCTTTCGCGCACTACCGCTGAAGGACTATGGCCTGGAGTGGATTTATCCCCCGGCCGCCCTGGCGCACCCTCTCGCGGATGGCACGGCAGCCTTGCTGGAGTCCTCCTTCGAGGCCACGGGCCGGACCCTGGGCGCCGATGCGGAGGCGTACCGCTGCCTCCTGGAACCTTTGGTAAGCTCGGCCGAGAAGCTGATCGACGAGATCCTGGGCCCCCTTCGGCCGCCCCGCCACCCGCTGCTCCTGGC
>JBGQLF010000039.1:0-16142 GCA_041499985.1 Gemmataceae bacterium | reverse complement strand
GTGCGCCGGTCCTGCCAGACCAGGGCCCGCGCCACGGGTCTGCCGCTGGCCCGCTCCCAGAGAATGCTGGTCTCGCGCTGATTGGTCAGGCCGATGGCGGCTAGATCGCGTGCTGCGACACCGGCGGCCTGCAAAGCTTTCGGCACGACCGTGGCCACGGATTGCCAGATCTCATCGGCGTCGTGCTCAACCCAGCCGGGCTGAGGATAATGCTGCGTCAGCTCCAGGGCCGCGGTACCGGTACAGTGGCCGGTCTCATCATACACCACGGCACGCGTGCCGGTCGTCCCCTGATCAATGGCCAAGACATAAGTGCGAGCCATGACAAAGTTCCTCGTGAAAACCGGTCCTCAGACTAGCGTTTGGCACCTATCCTGAGACATAGAGGAGAGAAGAAACAGGAGCGGACCGTGACCTGGTGAGTTGGTACGATTCCCCTTGCTACCGGGGATCGCCCGCGCATCAGGAGGTCCGCTCATGCTTAAGGTTACCACACCGCTGGTCCTCTTGCTCGCTCCCTTTGCTGGTTGTTTCAACGAACCCGTGCATGGCACCTTCTGCCTGCTCGTGGTCGCCTGGATCGCCTGCCTGGGACGGCGCACCATCTCCCGGGTTTGGCAGACCACCGGGCACGCGGCCGACTCCGACCACTCCAAAGCCTATCGGCTCTTCAATCAGGCCGTCTGGAACTGGGACGACCTGGCGCGCATCACCCTCATCGAACTCCGCTGCGAACTCCTGCCCGGTTCTTCGGCCAGCGATTCCCGGCGTGACGCAACTACTTACAGGTAAAAGAGTTAAAATGTGCAGTCTTCGTAAGGATGTCATATGTAACAAATAGACAGTTCGATTTTTGACAGCTTGGTACGTCGCACCTTGCGGCGACCTGGACAGAGCCTTGTACACTACTTTCGCCGGGAATCGCTGACCCGCTTGCGACGAGCCTCGCGACTGCATCCTGCTCGCCATCCGAGGGCCCGTGCAGCCCGTAGTCGGGGCCGGTGCCCTCCCAGGGCTGCTATGGATGTGGTGTGATGGCAATGATGGTAATCTCGCGCTTGCCTGGCCCGTAGCACCAGAACACACCATAAGCCCCTGGCGTGCGATGCTGGGCATACGCCTCGAAAACCTTTTGGTTCTCGTCCAAAGGGTTGACGATGGAGTCGTACTCGTGTGTGTTCAGGCCGGGATGACGGGGATTCTGGGCCAGGAGTTCGATGGTCTTTTGAACCTGTTTGAACAACCCCTCGTCCCTGGTGGATTTGCGCTTGCTCTTGGCTCGGCGTGTTTTGCGACGCGCGTGGGCATTAGCCATCAGACGCTCGTAAGCTGCTCGACTTTCGGCGAACCATTTGATCGCGAACACGGGCCCTCAATCTTCGATTTCAGCAGCCAAGGCGGCACCCGCGGCCAGATCGGGAGGCTCGACGAATTCACCCGCACGAGCCTGTTCCAAACCGCGGCGCACCGAAGCCAGCGCCTCGGGATTCTTGTACAGCCAGGCTTCTCGTTCCGGAATCGCCACGACCGGTGTGATGATGATGCGATCCGGATCACTGTCGTCAACAAGGACCGTGCGGTTGACGAACGCACTGCCGAGCACAAGCCGACCTCGGCTATCGGTGGTCTTAAGCATTGGCATAGTAAATGTTGATCTAATACAGATAGTAAGTGTTGATACAATGACAGTTTGTAGAGCTGACAATCTTCTGTACCCGAGAGCTTACCAGATTGCGGGAAATGAAACAAGTGGTTTTTTCCCACATTGCACCACCGACGCAGGATGCAAGGCGCCTGAGCTTACTAACCGCTTTCTTTCTAGGCTGTTACCTGGCCCTGGCCGCTCCGCTGTTCCTGGCATTCCCGCGGCGGCCGCCGATACGCCAGGGGCTGGCACCTCCACTAGGCTTGGGCCTGTTGTTCATGCTTGCCGTCGCTCGTGCCATTAACCTTCCCGCTGCCTATACCTGCATTAGGCTCTGTCTGATAATTGGGTCTCTTGGCTGGTCCAGCCTCATACACGACTTGTATTTCCTGGAGAATTTTATCCGCTAACGCGATCCGTTCCCTATTATCAGACAGAGCCTAGTCGGTATCCTTGGTATCCTTGAGAGAACACTTTACTCCTTGACCTACTCCCCGGTCAGCAGGATACTACCCAGCAGAAACAAGGACCGCACCGTCTGGCTTGGACCGGTGTCGGCGCTCGAAGTAGGCCTGCCAAGGGCAGGACGGTGAGCCAGCGCAGGGGGCAGACGGCTCTCAAGGCCACATGGAAAGGAGTGGATCATGGTCCTGTGGTTGCAGTTCGGCCGAGGACAAGTCACCACGGCGTGCGCCCTCGTGATGGGCGCTGTTCTACTGTCGCTGCCGCTAGGCCAAGCCGTGACGAGGGAGGAACCGCCTGATGCCCAAGCCAGCCCACAGAACCCGAAAGCGAAACTTCTCTCATCCGATACGCCCGAGGAGGAAGCCACGGCTTTTGAGCCAAGGGCCCTTGCCCTGCCGAACATGAGTGGCGTCCTCCTCGCTCTGGCGTTCGCCCCGGACGGTCAAACTCTCGCCACGGCTCAGGATGATCAAACCGTTCAGCTCCGCACCTTGCCGAAGGGAGAAGTTCGGCAGACACTCAAGGGCCATGCCGATGCCGTCACCTGCCTGGCCTTTGCCCACGACGGCCAGACGCTGGTCACCGGCAGCGCGGACAGGACGGTCAAGCTCTGGGATGTGGCCACCGGGCAGGAACGGCGGACGCTGAAGGGGCATACCAATTGGGTCTATGCGGTTGCCTTTGCGCCGGACGGCAAGACCCTCGCCAGCGCGGGCTACGATAAGACGATCAAACTCTGGGACGCCCGCACCGCAGAGGAACAGGCCACGCTGATGGGCCACAAGGCTTCGATCCGCGCTCTGGCCTTTTCTCCGGATGGCGTGCTCCTGGCCAGCGGCGGTGGGGATCGCACGATCAAACTCTGGGACACGGCGACGCGGATGGAACGCGCCGTCCTCAAGGGGCATGAGGGCAGCATCCGCAGCCTGGCCTTTTCCCCCGATAGCAAAACCCTGGCCAGTGCCAGCGAGGACAGCACGGCCAAGCTGTGGAACGTGGCCCGCGGCAGCGAGCGAGCCACCCTGAAAGGACATAGCAACGAGGTTTGGACCGTGGCGTTTTCGCCACGAGGCCGGTCCGTGGTCACCGGCAGCCTCGACGCCACGGTCAAGCTCTGGAACCCGGCCGACGGTACCCTGCGCAGGACGCTCCAGGAGCACGGCGACGGTGTCACTGCGGTGGCTTTCGCCCCCGATGGGCAGCAGCTCATCAGCGGCAGTCTGGACAGGACCGCACGTGTTTGGCGTGCTGCGGGGGCGTCCCAGTCGGCAGGGGCGGCCCGAGTCATTCTCCGCGGTCACAAGGGACCGGCCAGGTTTGCCTTGTTCTCACCCGACGGCAAGCAACTCGTGACGGGCGGCGCGGACCAAACCGTGCGGCTCTGGAAAGTGTCTGCGGACGCGCTGCGAACCTCGCAGGTCTTGCCCAATGCGTGCATTAGCCTTGCCTACGCGCCCGATGGCCGAACGCTGGCCCTGGGATGTACCGATCGCGCCGTCCACTTGTTCGATGTTGTCAAGGGCCAGGTACGGACCAGACTGCGGGGTCATACCCTGCCCGTACAGAGCGTGGCCTATTCCCGGGATGGCAAGCTGCTCGCTTCCGGATCGGGCCAGGGGGCCATGCAGAACACGCCTGGCGAGGTCATCTTGTGGGAGGCAGCCACGGGCAAGGAGTTGGCTACCTTCCAGGGCCACACGGCGATGGTCCTCGCCGTCGCTTTCGCGCCGGATGGCAAGCTTCTGGCTTCGGCGAACTGGGATCACACGGTCAAACTCTGGGATGTGGAGACGCATAAGGAACTCGCCACTCTGACGGGCCATGCCGACGTGGTCCGCTCGCTGGCTTTCTCGCCAGACGGCCAAACGCTGGCTACCGGCAGTTTCGATCGCACGATCAAATTCTGGGATGTGGCGACGACCAAGGAAAAACGCACGTTGCAAACCCAGACCATTGGAACCAATGTGGTCGTCTTCTCGCCCGACGGCAAGACGCTGGCCGCCTCGGAACGGATACCGAACCAACCGCAAAGCCGTCGGATTCAACTCTGGGAGGTGGAGACGGGCCAACTACGCCAGGATCTGTCGACGACGGCGGACCGGATTCTGTCGCTGGCCTACTCCCCGGACGGCAAGACGCTGGCGGTCGGGTGCGGCACCTGGCGCAGCTCCGGGGAAATCCAGCTGTTGGACCCAACCACGGGCGCCCACCAGGGCACGCTCGCCGGTTACGAAAGGGCTGTGGAAGGACTCGCGTTCAGCCCGGACGGCCAGACGCTGGCCGGCAGCGCCAGGTTCGCTGAAGGCAACGGCGAGTTCAAGATCTGGACCCTGGCCGGCGCCCGCGAGGAGAAGGTTCTCGGCGGCCACAAAGGGTTCGTGAGTTGCGCCGCATTTGCCCACGACGGCAAGCTCCTGGCCACGGGTGGCTGGGACAACCATGTCCTCCTGTGGGACCCGGCGACAGGCCAGCAACTCGCCACGCTGGTCGGCCATCAGAAAAGCGTCCGCGTCGTTGTCTTCTCACCCGACAGCAAGACGCTGATTTCAACCAGCGAGGACAGGTCGGTCAAGTTCTGGGATGTGGCCACGCGCACGGAACGGCTCAGCGTGCCGGCGCACCAACTGCCGGTTTACGCGGCCGCACTGTCGCCCGACGGCAAGACGCTGGCCACGGGCAGCGGCGACGAGCGCGCCAACACGCCAGCGGAGATCAAGCTCTGGGACGCGGCTATGGGCAAGGAGCAGCGCGTGCTCGAACCGACGCCGTGTCCGGTCTGGTCGCTCGCATTTTCCTCCGATGGGAGCTTGTTGGCAGCGGCCCTTGCCGATGGGCACGTGAAAGCCTGGGACACCCGTAGCGGGCAAGTGCGCGCCACCTTGGCGACGCCGCAGGTCCGGTCTGTGCGCTTTTCCCCCGATGGCAAGTTCCTGGCGGTGGGCATGGGGCAATCGGACACGGGCATCATCAAATTGTGGAACACGACGAACTGGCGGGAGCAGGCGGTCCTGACGGGGCACCAGGGAACCGTGTTCACGGTGGCGTTTTCTCCGGACGGCAAGATGCTGGCCAGCGCCGGCCAGGACGAGACCGTGTGCCTGTGGCAGCTGTCCGCGGTACGGGCGCCCCTGGCGCGGAACGAGCCCTGAGCCGTGCAGCACGGCCGCCAGCAGGGACGGGACCACCAAGTACGGTCTGAAAATTACTTCTCCTCCAACGTGATCGCGACACAGAAAGGGGCGGCTGGAGTATCGCCGACTTTCACGTAATCGATAACCACAACTCGCTTCGCCGGGTGGGGATTTTCCCAAGTGCTGCGATACAGACGGATCTGACACTGCGAACTTTTGGCCACTTCATTGTCGCCCTTCCAGGCCACCTTGCTCCGCGTGACGTCCTTGTCGTCGGCCGAAAACCACCAGTCGCGCACGTCTTTGCCGTACACGACGGGAATCGTCTCGGTGTCTCCGTCCTCGTAGTAGATCTTGTACTCCGCGATCTTGGTGTCGTCCCGGACGAAGAGCGGGGTCCCCTCATTGCGGCCGTACCCCGTCGCGTGCAGGAGGTGCAGCCTGGCGAACGCCTTGCCGACCTCGATGCCATTCACCCGATCGGGCTTCTCTTCTTTCAACAGCTTGCTGCCCAGGTGGATGAGACCATCCCCGATCTTGAATCTCACCTCTTCCAGAGTCTGTTCCCCCTTCGGCAAGCTGGCCAGGTTGTTGCCCTCCCGCCCACTGCCGAAGTTGTCCAAGAGCTTTTGGTTGGCCTGAGGCTGTAGATCCACGTAGCTGAACGTCTTGTCCGCCAGCCCGGCCGGCGCCAGACTCAGCGCGCTGCCGGCCGCGAGCCAAAGCAACAATCGGGTCATGGACAATCCTCCGGGTTTGAAGAGTGGACCGCCGGGCTCGGCTCGCCAGGCTGTCGGAGGGATTACTTCTCTTCCAAAGTCATGGCGACACAGAACGGGGCGGCGGTCGTGTCGCCGACTTTCACATAATCGATGATGACAACCCGCTTCGTCTGATGCGGGTTTTCCCAGGTGCCCAGAAACAAACGGATCTGCTTCCCCGCAACTTTTTTGGCACCCTCGTTCTCGCCCACCCAGGCTACCTTGCCCCGCGTGACGCCTTTGTCGTCGGCCGAGAACCACCAGCCGCGCACGTCCTTGCCGAGGACGACGGGGACCGTCTCGGTGTCTCCGTCCTCGTAGTGGACCTCGTACTTCGCGATCAGGGTGTCGTCGGGGATGAAATACGGAGTCCCCTCTGGATCGTTGGCGTACTGCGACGCGTGCAGGATGTGAAGCTTGGCGAATGCCTTGCCGACTTCGATGCCATCCACCCGGTTGGGCTTCGGCTCTTTCACCAGCTTGCTGCCCAGGCGGATAAGGCCGTCCGCGATCTTGAACTTCACCTCTTCCAGAGTCTGCTCCCCTTTCGGCAGGCTGGCCAGGTTGTCGCCCTCCCATTGACTGAAGAGGGCCATCAACTTTTGATTGGCCTTGGGCTGGAGGTCCACGTAGCTGAACTTCTTGTCCGCCAACCCGGCCGGCGCCAGACTCAGCGCGCTGGCGGTGGCGAGCAGAATAAACAACCGCGCCATGGACAATCCTCCGGGTTCGAAGTGTTGAGAGCGAAGCTAGAATCGCCAACATAGCATACTTGAGCCTACTTCTCGTGTCCAGCAACTTGTTGATACGGCGCTGAATTCGCTCGCCCGATGAGATCAATCGAATCCATTTGACAAAGCTACTGCCAAAGAACATACTCACGGGATACGGAACATAAGGAAGCCACTGGCAGCGACGGCATGACTCCTTGCGAACGACAGCAGTAGCCAGGAGGACTCTTCCATGTTCCGGTTTTCCTGCCTATCAAGAAGGTCCTACGCGAAGTGGCTGGCTCTGCTGGCTGTGGCTGGCCTTCTGCTCCTCCCGGCACCCGCTTCTGCCCAGCCAGTGAAACCGGCACCTGCGGCGGCTAGCGCCGGGCCCGAGGACGAACCGCTCACCTTTGCCCCCACTCCGATTACGCTTCAAGGGCTGCCACTCCCCATCCAGGCGGTCGCCTTTTCTCCGGATGGCAAGACCCTGGCCACAGTAGCAGGCTTGACCAACACCCCCGGCGAACTCCAGTTGTGGGACGCAACGACGAATCAGTCGCGGCAGGCGCTCAAAGAGTCAAAAGGTATCCGTTCGCTAGCCTTTTCGCCGGACGGCAAGATGCTAGCGACGGGAGAGTTCGATGAGACGGTCAAGCTGCGGGACGCGGCCACCGGCCGGGTGCTCTCCGTTCTCCGCGGGCATGCCAGCGTTGTCCACGCCGTGGCCTTCTCCCCCGACGGCAAGTCCCTGGCGAGCGCGGGACAGGACCAGTCCGTGCGGATCTGGGACGTGGCCTCGGGGCGGGAGCGTAGCACCAGTCGCGCCGGGAATATGCCGGTCTCCTCCGTAACATTTTCCCCCGATGGCAAGACGCTGGCCTCGTCCTGGCGCGACCAGTCCATCCGACTGTGGGATCCCGAGACCGGCGCCCAAAAGGCCGCTCTCGAGGGGCATGCGGATACGGTGACCATGATCGCCTTTGCGCCCGATGGCAAGATCATAGCGACCGCCAGCCGGGACCAGACCGCCCGTTTGTGGGACGCGGCAACCGGCACCGAAAAGGCCATCCTCCGCGGGCATGCCGGCCCCGTCCTCTCCGTGGCCTTCTCCCCCGACGGCAAGATGGTTGCCACTGCGAGCGGCGACCGGACGATCAAGCTCTGGGATGCGGCCACGCACGAGGAACTGGCCACGCTGACGGGGCACAGCGGCAATGTCACCGCGGCCGTCTTCTCGTCCGACGGCGAGCGCTTGGCGTCTGGCAGTATGGACACGACGGTCCGGCTGTGGGACACGACCAGCCGTAAAGTATTGGCCGTGCTCGGCAACAACCGTACCCCGTCGGCGGACCAGCCTACGGTCCTGGCGGTGGCCTACGCGCCCGATGGCAAAAGCCTGGCAACGGCCGACGAAGACAAGTCGATCCAGTTCTGGGACGTGGCCTCGGGACAGCTACGGCTCAGCTTCAAGCCGCAGGGCGATGTGGTGATGTGCCTGGCCTTTTCTCCCGACAGCCAATCGTTGGCGACCGGCAGCCCGGACCGGACGGTGCGACTCTGGGACGTGGCGACCGGCAAGGAGCGGCTCGTCCTCCGGGGACACACCAACTGGGTCTACGCCGTCGCCTTCTCCCCAGACGGCAGGACGCTCGCCAGCGGCGCTTACGACCGAACGGTCCGTTTGTGGGATCCGGCCACGGGTCAGGAACGGGCCACGCTGTCTGGCCACAAGGCGTCCGTCCGGTCCGTGGCTTTCGCGCCCGACGGCAAGAGTCTCGCCAGCGGCAGTAGCGACCGGACTGTCAAGCTGTGGGACCTGGCCACGCTGACGGAACGGGCCACCCTCAAGGGCCACGAGGGCCTCCTCCGGGCCGTGGCCTTCTCCCCCAACGGCGCCATCCTGGCCACGGCCAGCGAGGACGGGACAGTCCGCCTCTGGGACCCAGCCACGGGCGCCGAGCGAATCACGCTCAAAGAGAACGGCGGCGAGGTCTGGGCGCTGGCGTTTTCCCCGCGCGGCCGAACACTGGTCACGGCCGGGCTTGGCCGAACCATTCGGGTCTGGGACCCAAGTACTGGGCAAGCACGCGCCACGCTCCAGGGTCATACCGACGGCATCACGGCGGTGGCCTTTGCTCCCGATGGGCGCCAGTTCGCCAGCAGTAGCCAGGACAAATCTGTGCGTTTGTGGGATGCAATCATACCGCCGGTCAGCGCCCGGGTCACGCTGCACGGCAATCGCGACGGGGCCAGGTTCGCCGTCGCTTCTCCAGACGGCAAGCACTTGGTCACAGGCGGCGAAGGCCAGACCGCCTACCTTTGGGGCACTACTCCCGGACCCGCACGGGTCGGCATTCAACAGCCGGCCGGCACCGTCTTCGGTGTCTGCTTCTCGCCCGATGGCAAGCTGTTGGCCTCGGTCGGTCCCGACCAGACGGTCAAGCTCTGGGACACAGCCACCGGGCAGCTGCGGGCGACACTCTCGGGACATACGCAATCGGTCTACGTTGTGGACTTTTCGCCCGACGGCAAGCTGTTGGCCTCGGCGACCGGTATCTTCCAGACAGCGCTGCGGGATAACCCAGGCGAAATCAAACTCTGGGACGTCGCCACCGGGAAGGAATTGGCCTCCATCACCAGCCAAGGCGGCTTGCTTCTGGCCCTGCGGTTCTCGCCCGACGGCAAAACGCTGGCCAGCGCCGGCTGGGACAAGACCGTGCGGCTCTGGGATGTGTCCTCCCGGCAGTTACGGGCCACCCTGATGGGCCACACAGGCGGCGTCCGCGCGCTGGCGTTCAGCCCGGACGGCAAGAGCCTGGCCTCGGGTGGCTACGAAAAGACGATCCGGTTCTGGGACCCGGAGACAGGAGAGCTTCAGAGTACGCTGAACGCACAGTTCGAAGTGAGCGGTCTCGCCTTCACACCGGACGGCAAGACGCTGGCTGCTTCGGAGGCCAGTGTGGACAACCCCCAGCCGAGCGTGGTCAAGGTCTGGGACCTGGCTACGCAGCAGCTGCGTTGGCAGCTCAAGAAGGACACCGGAAAGGTGCTTACCGTCGCTTTCGCGCCGGATGGACGGACGGTAATCACCGGCGGAGGCCGGCTCCAGCAGTACGGCGAAATCAACCTGTGGGACCTGGCCACCGGTGAGCTCCGGGCCACGCTGCACGGCCATTCCTCCTGGGTCGAGAACGTCGCCGTCAGTCCGGATGGCCGGCGCTTGGCCAGTGCGGCCCGGACGCGGACGGCTGACTCCCGCGAAGGCATCCTGTTTTGGGACCTCGCGCCGGAGGCCCCCCTCACCCTACCCTCTCCCCCCGCGGGGGGAGAGACCCGGGTGAGGGGGCTGCGGCGGCTGACCTTGGCTGGCCACACCGGCACCGTGAGCTGTGCCGCCTTCAGCCCGGACAGCGGGCTGCTCGCCACCGGCAGCGAGGACAAAACGATCCGGCTGTGGGATGCGACTACCGGGGCGCAGCGTGCGATTCTCCAGGGCCACGCTCTGGAAGTGCGCGCGGTGGTGTTCTTCCCCGATGGCAAAACTCTGGCGACGGCCAGCCCGGACCGGACCGTGAAGCTCTGGGACGTTGCCACGGGAAAGGTACTGGCTACCCTCGAACACCTCCTGCCGGTCCATAGCCTGGCGGTTACGCCCGATGGCACGACCCTGGCGGCGGGCATCGGCGACGGGAAGGCGCCCAATACCGCGGGCGCGGTCAAGCTCTGGGACGTGGCTCAGCGCCGCGAGCGGGCCACGCTGACTGGCCACCGCAGCGCCGTCTGGGCGGTGACTTTCCTGCCCGATGGCAAGACGCTGGCCTCCGGCAGCGCGGATGGAACAGCGAAACTATGGGAGGTGAACACGTTGCAGGAACTGGGGACCGTGCCGATGAAGGTGCCGGTCCGGGCACTGGCGGCGGCACCTGATGGCCGGACGCTGGCCGTGGCTGGGGGCGCCGATGCGTCACCTGGGGCTGCGGGCGTCGTCAGGCTCTGGGATATCCCCACGGGGCGAGAGCGGATCACCTTGACGGGCCAGCACAAGGTTATTTTCGGTGTGTCCTTCTCGCCGGACGGCCGAACGCTGGCCACCGCGAGTAAGGATGGGACGGTCAAGCTATGGGCCGTGTCCCTGGGACGGTCGATGCTCGCCCAGGGAAAGTAGTGCTCCTACATGAGCCGTTTTATGCAAAGAGCTACTCTGAACCAGGAGACTGGAAGGAGATGCACGTTATGACTGAGAGACGGTTCTGGCTACTCACCTGTGTTGCGCTACTGGGCCTTGGCACGACAGCCCCCCTCACCCTACCCTCTCCCCCATCGGATGGGGGAGAGGGTAGGGTGAGGGGGGCCGATCCGCTCGTATCTCCCGGCGCAGAGGAGGTACGAGCCGTGGCGGCCCGGATCGACAAGCACTTGGCCGCGGGCTGGAGTGCGGCCGCTGTGGAGCCCGCCCCGCGGGCCGATGACGCCGAGTTTCTGCGGCGCGTCTACCTCGACGTGGCCGGACGCATTCCCTCCGTGGCCGATGCCCGCGCCTTCCTCAAGGACACGTCGCCCGATAAACGGCCCCGCCTGGTCGAACGCCTGCTCCAGAGCCCGCGGTACGTGACCCACGGGGTCCATGTCTGGCGCACTCTGCTGCTGCCCGAGGTCAGCGCCAGCATCCAGGCGC
The DNA here is from genome assembly GCA_041499985.1 of Gemmataceae bacterium. Lineage (GTDB taxonomy): Bacteria > Planctomycetota > Planctomycetia > Gemmatales > Gemmataceae > JBGQLF01. Next base: position 4,752 of record JBGQLF010000039.1, on the reverse strand, counting down.
GCTTCCTGGCGCCGGGCTTCGAGACCTGGTTGCAGGAGCAGTTCGCCAAGAATGCGGGCTACGACACGATGATCCGCGACCTGCTCACCGCGCCGATCGATCGTAACAACCCTCAGGCGGCCTTTTCGCGCAGCCAGGCGAGCAACCCGTTGGCGTACATCCTGGCCAAGGAAGCACGCCCCGAAAACCTGGCTGCCGCCACGGCCCGTGTTTTCCTCGGCATCCGCCTGGAGTGTGCCCAGTGCCACGATCATCCCTTCGCCACCTGGAAGCGGGATCAATTCTGGAGCTTCGCGGCCTTCTTTGGCGGCATCAAGAACCAGGGCCAGGGGGATTTCGCCTTCCCTACCCAGGAGATTGTCGACCGGAGAGAGTTGGTCATTCCTGGTACGGAGCGGGTGGTCCAGGCGACGTTTCCCGATGGCACCGAGCCGGCCTGGGAATTCCGGGTCAGCTCGCGCCGGACCCTGGCCAACTGGATCACCTCGCCGCAGAACCCCTACTTTGCCCGCGCCACCGTGAACCGGATGTGGTACCAGTTCTTCGGCCGGGGACTGGTCGAGCCGGTGGACGAAATGGTTGGCGCCGAGAGCATCGCCAGCCATCCGGAGCTGCTGGACGAGTTGGCCGGCGCGTTCGTCGCGCAGCGCTTCGATCTCAAGTTTCTGATCCGCGCCCTCACCGCGAGCCAGGCCTACCAGCTCACCAGTGCCACCACGCAGCCGGACCAGAACGACCCCCGCCTGTTCGCCCGCATGCCGTTGCGGGGCCTGTCGGCGGAACAGCTCCTCGACAGCGTCGCGCAGGCGACCGGCTACCGGGACACCAGCCCGCGCGACCCGCGCATTCTCGGCGGCCCCACCACGGGGCGCGACGAGTTGTTGACCAAGTTCACCGAGCAAAGCGACCGGCCGACCGAGTTCCAAACGACGATCCTCCAGGCTCTGGCACTGATGAACGGCCGCTTGATCGCCGACCAGACCACCTTGGAGCGCAGCGACCTGTTGGCCGCCATCCTCGAGGCACCGTTCCTGGACACCGCGGAGCAGATCGAGACGCTCTACCTGGCGACCCTCTCGCGCAAGCCCAAACCGAAGGAGTTGCAGCGGGCCCTCGGCTTCATCGAGAACAGCGAAGGAGAGAACCGGGAGACCGCCCGGAAGCAGGCTATGACCGATCTCTTCTGGGCCCTCCTCAACAGCGGCGAATTCCTCCTTAATCATTGAGGTGAGTAGCACCTCAGGAGCTATCCATGAATCGACATACCCTTCCTTCGTTTCCCCTGACGCGCCGCGAGTGGCTGAAACTGACCACGGCAGGCGTGGTGACTTACTCGCTGTCGGGCTGGCTGGAAACGCTGGCCGACGACGCGGCCACGGACCCCAAACGGCGCCGCGCCTGCATCCTGCTGTGGATGAACGGCGGTCCCAGCCAGATGGACACCTTCGACCTGAAACCCGGTCACGCCAACGGCGGCCCCTATCAGGCCATCGACACCTCCATCCCCGGTATGAGGGTGAGCGAGCACCTGCCGAAACTGGCCAAGCTTGGCCAGCACCTGGCGATCCTTCGCTCCATGAGCACCAAGGAAGCCGACCACGGCCGTGCCACCTACACGATGCGGACCGGACATGCACCGGGCGGGCCTATCCAGTACCCGGCGCTCGGCGCACTCGTGGCCAAGGAATTGGAGTCCCCCGATGCCGAGCTGCCCAGTTTCGCCAGCATCGCGCCCTCCCGCTTCCTCAGCCCCGGCGCTTACGGGCCCGGCTTCCTCGGTCCGCGCTACGCCCCCTTGATCGTGGGCGAGAACGCGAACTTCGGCCCAGCCCAGCAGTCTGACCAGGCGCTCAAGGTGCAGGCTCTCGAGGTGCCCGCTGGGGTGAGCGCGCAGCGTGCCGCGGCCCGCGTGCAACTCCTCGAGGAGATGGAAGAGGACTTCCTCGCCGAGCGCTCCGGGGTCGCCTCGCTGAGCCACCGCACGGCCTATCAACGTGCCGTGACGATGATCCGCTCTCCCGCAGCGAAGGCGTTCAACCTCGACGAGGAGCCGAAGGAGCTGCGCGATCGTTACGGCCGGAACCTGTTTGGCCAGGGCTGCCTGCTGGCGCGCCGGCTGGTAGAGCGCGGCGTGCCCTTTGTCGAGGTCACGCTGGCGGCGGTGCCTGGCCTGAATGTCGCGGGCTGGGACACGCACCAGGACAACTTTAGCGCGGTCCAGAAACTGAGCGGAGTGCTTGACAGCGGCTGGTCCACGCTGCTGGAAGACCTGAAGGTTCGCGGCTTACTGGAGAGCACCTTGATCGTCTGGATGGGTGTGTTTGGTCGCACGCCGAAGATCAACCCCAACAAAGGTCGCGATCATTGGGCCAACTCCTGGTCGACCGTGCTGGCCGGCGGCGGCATCCGCGGCGGTCAGGTCATCGGCAAGACGAGCGCCGACGGCATGACCGTCGAGGAGCGTCCGGTGTCCGTGCGCGATCTCCTGGCCACGGTCTGTCTGGCGCTGGGCATCGACATCACCAAGCAGAACCAGTCCAATGTCGGCCGTCCGATCCGCATCGTGGAGCCCGGCGCCCAGCCGATCAAGGAGGTGCTCGCATGAAAGCCTACCTCTTGCTGGGTGCCCTGGGCATGGCCCTAGCCTGTGGCCTGGTGGCCCTCGCGGACACAGAGCCGGGACCAACGTTGACCGATGACGTCCAGGATCTTGTTTTCTTCAGTGAGACGCGGCCGGTGCTGATGCGCCTGCACATTCGCATCGACGGCAAATCGTGCAAGGCCGCCTGGCAGGACTTCCTCCGCGACCTACTGAAGTACCTTGACACGAACAAAGACGGCGTCCTGAGCCGGGAGGAGGCGGAGCGGACGCCGCCAGTCCAGGTACTTTTCAGTAACAGTACCAACTTGTTCAACAACTTAAGATTTGGCGGGCCGGCAATGACCTTCGACCAACCCCAGGCCAATGGTGATGGCCAGGTCACGGTCGAGGAGCTACGGCAGTACTATCGTCGCAGTGGCGTTCCCTTTCAAATCCAGGTCCGGCCGGCCCAGGCGCGCGCTCCGGTGCAACGGGTTCCCAACCTGAACCAACCGCCAAATGCCGACGCCCTCAACGAGGCCCTCTTCAAGCTGCTGGACACGAACCAGGACGGGAAGCTCTCCCGCGAGGAGCTGGCTGCGGCTCCTACGGTGCTGCTCCAGCGGGACGCCGACGACGACGAGATGATCACGGCCCAAGAGCTAACGCCCGGCCCCGATCCGTTCGGAGCTAGGCGGCTCGTGCAACCCCAACCCGTGGAGCGGCGTCCTCCGGATCCGATCTTCAGAATGCTTGCCCCCGGCGAGCCCCCCAGCAACCTGGTACGCCAGCTCCTGACGCGCTACGGAGGCAAAGGGCGAACGCCGGCCCAAAGGCTGACGCGCCAGAACTCCGGCCTCGATGAGGCGACCTTCAACCAGCTCGACGTGGATGGCGACGGCGAGCTGGACAGTGAAGAGCTCACAGGCTTTGTCCGCCGACCGCCTGATGTCGAGCTGACGGTCGATCTGAGCGGGGTCAACCAGCTCAGGCTGGAGAGCCGGCCAACGCCACTTTCGGCGAGCCTGCGTCCCCTGAATCAGGGGGGGGTAGTCCTCGACCTCGGCACCACGGCGCTTGAGCTGCGGGTTAGCCCCAGCGCAAGGATAGTCTCCATCCCGGCGCAGAACCAGCAATTGCGCGAAATCTTCAAGCAGGAGTTTGCCCTCGCCGACAGGGACAAGAACGGCTACGTCGATCGGAACGAGGCACGCTCGAGACCTCTCTTCCAGGCGCTGTTCAAGCTGATGGACCTCGACGGCGATGGCAAACTCTACGAGAAAGAGATGCTCGCCTACCTCGACCAGATGCAGGACCTTCGCGAGAAGGCCGCTGCGGGCTGCGCCTCGCTGAACATCCTGGACCAGGGCCGCGGGCTGTTCGATCTGCTCGATACCGATGGCGATGGCCGGCTCGGCGCGCGCGAGATGCGCCAGGCGGTCCATTTGCTCGCCCGGCTGGATCGCAACGGCGATGGCTTCCTCAGCAAGGACGAGATTCCGCACAGCTACCTCGCCACCTTTGCGCGCGGTCCCGTGGACACGATCGGCCTGCCCGCGGGCGTGGTCGTGAGCAGTAGCCCAGCACGACGGCCCGGACCCGGAAGGGCGCCCGTCCGGGGACCGGTTTGGTTCCGCAAGATGGACCGCAACCAGGACGGCGACGTCTCGCGCCGCGAGTTCGTTGGCACGGATGAGCAATTCGCCCAGATCGATACGGATGGCGATGGCCTGATCAGTGTGGAGGAAGCCGAACGGGCGGACGCCTGGTTCCAGGCGCAGAAGACATCGGCACGCCCGGCGCTGGGTCCGGCGCCGGCTGCATTGGCGGACAAGAAGTTTAGCTATGTGGACCTCCAGCCCAAGGCCAACCAAAAATTAACGGACAACCTCTGTAGTGGGCGGGAGGGCAACAACCTGGCCAGCTTGCCGAAAGGAGAGCAGAGCTTCGAGGGAGTGAAGTTCCTAATCGCGGACGGCTTCCTCCAACTGGGCAGCACGCTGCTAAAAGAGCAGAAGCCAGACAAGATCGAGGGCATTCAAGTTGGCAGGGCCTTCGCCAAGCTCCACCTCCTGCACGCGACGGGCTACGGGAACGGCTCGGTAATCGGTGAGGAAGGCAAGGAGGGGGACCCGCTTTTCGTCCCCGATAACACCCTGATTGCTGAGTAC
>JBGQLF010000038.1:0-16229 GCA_041499985.1 Gemmataceae bacterium | reverse complement strand
GTCCAAGACGTCCAAGGTGCCGCCCATCGGCAACGTCCCTTCAGCTTGTCGACGCATAGCCACAGCCTCCCTGCGACCAAGGATTCGCGAAAAACCCAAGGTAGCACAGGACTGTGGCTTGCGCCCATTTGAACCGTATTGCGGCTAAACCCAAACTAAACAGAAGCTGCCGGCACTTCCTCCCAGATCACGTCGCGATAACCAAGGCCCGCGGCCTCGAGCAGCTCGATGACGGTATCCAGGTCTGAACCGTGGGCCAGAATCCGCGTCCCGTCGAGGTTCCACGCCAGCCATTGTCCCGCATAACGGGCCAATTCCTCGCGCGGAAGCTTGCCACGATTCAGCACGTAACCACTCGGCTCCGGCTGCTCGACTTCGTCCTCCTGGTCGCTCATTCGCGTCTTCTCCTTTGGGGCGCGGGCAGGGACCATCCCTTTTGAGGTCACCTGGTTCGATCCGGCACTGGCATCAAGTGGAGATCATGGAAGCCGGGACCATGAGTGGGGTCTTGCCGAATCTGCTCGCTGGAGTGCGTGGCGGCGGCGCCGTCTTCAATCAAGCCATCGCGGATGCGAATGATCCGTTTGGCGTGGTTGGCCACCTCGGCATCGTGCGTCACCAGGATAATGGTGATCCCCTCCTCGACGTTGAGCTTCTGGAACATGACGAGGATTTCGTCGCTGGTACGCGTGTCGAGGTTGCCGGTCGGCTCATCGGCGAACAACAGCGGCGGATGGTTCACCAGGGCACGGGCGATCGCCACGCGCTGTTGCTGCCCACCCGACAGCTGCGACGGCTCATGGTCGAGGCGGTCGCCCAGCCCCACGCGCTCGAGCACCAGACAGGCCCGCTGGCGGGCTTCACGTTCGGAGAGGTGTCCCGCGGTGTACGACAGCGGCATCATGACGTTTTCCAGGGCACTGGTGCGTGCCAGCAGGTTGAAGCTCTGAAACACGAAGCCGATTTTGCGATTGCGGATCAGGGCACGTCCATCCGCCGAGAGGCTTGAGACTTCCTCGCCGTCGAGCCAGTATTGGCCCGAGGTCGGGCGATCGAGGCAACCGAGGATGTTCATCAGCGTCGTCTTGCCCGAGCCGGAAACACCCATCAGGGCGACCATCTCGCCGCGGTCGATCCGCAACGACACGCCCTTGAGCACGGGCACGTCGACTTCGCCCAAGTAATACGTCTTGCGGATGTCGTCGAGCTTGATCAGTTCCACGAGAATGCCCCTGTACGTTCAGCCGCGACCCGTTTATAAGTTCGCGGGTTCATTCGGACTTGGACCAGCCCGTAGCGCCAGCTAAGCAAGTCCGCCGAGTGGTTTTGACATACTGTCACGCGCTCACGGCCCCACCTGCTTGGCCAGTTCGTGTGCCTTCTTGATCAGAATCTCCTCCACATCGTTGCGGAAGCGCGTCGGCAGCCCGTAGTAGATCATGGCAGATTCCGCTTCGTAGCCGCCTTCCAGCAGGATGCGCGCCGAAGGAACATAGGCGAACACATCATTGGCATAACCGGCGACCCAGACATTGCCGCCCCGCAGTTCCCGTTTGAGCCGCAAGGCGTAATCGACAACCACTTCACCGCCGAGTGCAACCAGGGTCAGTTCCTTGCCCAGCTGCCAGACCTGCACCGGACAGGGATAGCTCGCTGGCAGCTTGCCGTCGCGCTCGAGAGTGGCCAGCTGGTTTCGCGCATGGCGCTGCACGAACACACTGCGATCCTGAAGTCGTTTCTGGAACTCCTCACGACTGGGCGGTGGGGCAAACGGTAGCTCGACGTGGGCAAAAGCTGTCTTCAGCGGTCCGGAAAGGGAAGTACGCGGCCCCTTCAGCGCCTGGCTGACAGCGCCGGCCATCTCCAGGCCATGCTCGCGCACAACGTCCAGCTTCTGTCGCGGTTGGGGATCGGCATCGGCGCCGCAGCCGGTCACAAACAGAGCCGTCGCTCCGGGATGGGCCCGCTCCAGGAATTCCTGAGCATAGCCGGCCCAATCGCCGTTGATGCGGTAATAGGTCCCGGTAAGGGTCGTGCAATGACAGGCGTAGCCGAAAACCACGGCACGTAGATTGCTGTCTCCGTCCTCGACACGGAGCACCGGCACTTCGTGATCGACGACGCCGTCCGGATTGGCGCCGAAGTTGACACCTCCCGGCCGAAACACGCGCCGATTGACGGCGAAACTGGCCTTGCCCCGGCCAAACGACAACTGGGCCGGGCTCATTTTCTCCACGGCCTCGGAGGCAGCGGCCAACGCCTTAGCGGGCAGCTTGTCAGTATAAGCCGCGACGGCCTCGGCATCTTTGCCCTTCAGATCGAACATGCCGGCGAGTCCAGCGCGCAGGACCGGGCCCGTGTGTGTATGGCTGGCGATGAGCAAGATATGGGTGCGCGGGATTTTCAACTCCCGTCCGATGCGCTCGGTGATGTTGTCGGCAACCTCTCGTGGAAAGCCGACGAGATCACCCGTGAGCAGCAACAAGGGCGGCTCCGTGCCTTCCTGGATGGCCAGCGCTTTGAGGTACAGCGGCTGATCGATCCCCTCGGAGGGCTTGTTGCGATTGCCGTAGCCGGCCATCCAGATCGGCCCCTCCGGGGTGATGTCGGCACGCCCGACGCCGGCCCGGTACGGCTGGGCCGCCACCTCCGGAATGCAGCTGACCAATGCGATTCCTGCCAGAATCCCCACCCAGAAACGGATGCTGCTCATGGTGTGCCTACCTCCTGGCGCATCAACGGCCTTTCGTCTTCGGAGACTTCCTGGTCTCGGAGCATACCCCGGGCGACCGGAATCGCAAGCAAGATTTGTGCTTGTGGCATTACTTTATCGAGGAGAACGTAACTCAACACGCCTGGGTTGGGGATATGTCGTGTTTGGCATGCCATGTGCTTAACCCGAGCAAGGGTGGCGACCTTCAATTCTGCGCCGTGCGGGCTATGTTAGAGGGAAGCAGCGATCGTTCGCCGAGGAGGCCAAGTCTGCATGTTAGCCGTATTGGTGGGACCGGAGACGCCGGGTCACTGGGTTTGGGATCTGCTGAGCCTGCTCAGTGTGCCGGCCCTGGTGGCGCTCAACGGCCTATTCGTGGCGGCCGAGTTCGCCCTGGTCTCGGTGCGCAAGACGCGGGTGGAAGAGATGGTGCGCCTCGGCATGCCTGGCGCCAAGACCGTCGAGGGCGCAATCCAGCGCCTCGACCGCTCAATCGCCGCGACGCAGCTGGGCATCACGCTGGCCAGTATCGGCCTGGGCTGGGTGGGCGAGCCGGCACTGGCCCGCTTGCTGCAACCGTTCTTCGAATCCCTGCCCAACTTTTGGGGTCTCGTGGCCGCGCACTCGGTGGCGGTCGGAACCGCCTTTCTCCTGATCACGTTCATGCACGTGACCTTTGGTGAGCTGTTGCCGAAGTGTATCGCCCTGCAAACTTCGGATCGCACAGCTACCTGGCTGGCTGCACCGCTGGTTGTGTTTGCCCGGCTGACCCGGCCGTTTACGCTGATCATGAGCGGCACGGCCAATGGCATTTTGTGCCTTTTCGGCTATCAACCGGCACGCGGTGAGGAAATGGTGCATTCCGTCGAGGAATTGGCTCTGCTGATCGAGGATACCGAAGAGGCTGGCATTCTCGCCCCGGATCAGGCGGAGTTTGTGCAAAACGTGTTCCGCCTCTCGGACAAGCGGGTCCGTGACTGCCTGGTGCCCCGGGACAAAATGGCAGCCCTGGAGCTGAATACGCCGCCCGACAAGGTGCTCGACGCGGCACGGCGCGGCGCCCATACTCGGATGCCCGTCTATGAGGGCCAACTCGACACGATCGTCGGGATTGTGAATACCAAGGATTTGTTCTACCTGTTTAGCCTGCAAGGCGTCGTCGTTTTGCAAGATGCCCTTTATCCGCCGCTGTTCCTTAAGCCGGACCAGAACATAGCAGAAGCCCTGCGCTTATTTCGCAAGGCGCATCGTCCCATGGCACTGGTCCGCGAGGACACTGGCCATATCTTGGGGCTGATCACCCTGGAAGACGTCCTCGAGGAAATCGTCGGCGACATCGAAGACGAGCACGACCGGCCGACTCCCAAATTAGCGCTCCGCCGCAACCGACCTCTGCCCAAGCTGCCGTCGGGAACTCCGGCGCGCAAATGACCGACAACTTTCCCGTGCGCTCACGCAAAAGATCAGGGAATTCGGTGGGAAATCAGGGGGCCGACTGGTATTCTTTCTTCAACCCATGCCCGGATACCTCCGCGGCTTGCCGAGGATCTCCGAACTGGGGCGGCGGACGTTCTCAACAACCACGCACTCTTGATTCCCCAAGGGATCCGAACGGTGCCGCGGGGTGCGGCGCCACCAAGGCCGGAGAGTGCCTGTATCAAGCGAGGATTTACAGTGTTGCTGCGCACACGACCCCTCTTAAAATCGTCCCTTTGGGGACTTGGAATGCTGGGACTGTTTCTCCTTTTGGCTTTATCCGACTCCTCGACGGGCCAACAACCGTCACGCGCCCAGCAGGCGGCGGAGATCGAAAAGCAGATCGAGGCGCTGAATAAGAAATTGGCCGAAGTGCGGCGGGGCAACGGCATCGTCACGGTCGGCACCGTGGGGCCCGAAGTCGAAGGAACGCTCCCTCCTGCCTGGCTCAAGACGCTGACGTGGCGCTCGATCGGGCCGGCCTCCATGGGTGGGCGCATCACGGCGATCTCCGTCTACGAAGCCGATCCCAGTACCTACTGGGTTGCCACGGCATCGGGCGGTCTTTTGAAGACCGTCAACAATGGAGTGACCTTCGACCATCAGTTCGACCGTGAGAGCAGCGTATCGATCGGCGATGTCTGTGTTGCCCCGTCGGACCGCAACATCGTTTGGCTGGGCAGCGGCGAGAACAACCCGCGCAACTCCGTGTCGTACGGTGATGGCGTCTACAAGTCGATCGACGGCGGCAAGACCTGGAAGAATATGGGACTGCGGAACTCCTTCCAGATCGGCCGCATCCTGGTTCATCCCAAGAATCCCAATGTCGTCTATGTCGGCGCTCTCGGTCGGCTGTATGGTCCCAGCATCGAGCGGGGTCTGTTCAAGACGACCGACGGCGGCGAGACCTGGGAAAAGGTTCTCTACGTAGACGACAAGTCCGGCGTCATCGACCTGCGCATGCACCCGAGCGATCCCGAAACGCTGCTGGTAGCCATGTGGGAACGGCAGCGCGATGGCTTTGACAGTCACCGCGGCGAGCCACCTCCGGCCGAGGGCTATGACGCCTACGACCCGATCAAGAAATGGGGGCCGGGAAGCGGGCTGTTTAAGACTACCGATGGGGGCAAAACCTTCCGCCGGATTACCACGGGGCTCCCGACCTGTGCACTGGGACGGATGGGAATTGACTACTACCTCAAGGATCCCAAGACGGTCTTCCTGATCGTTGATAGCGAGAAAATCGGCATGGGTACCGCACCCCGGACAGCCCAAGGGCAGGGGGGTGGCGCCTATCTGGGAGTGCAGGGCGCGGATGCCGATGCGGGCGCCAAGCTAACGCAGGTGACCGCCGACAGTCCCGCGGCCAAGGCGGGCCTCAAGGCCGACGATATCATTCTGGCGCTCGATGCCAAACCGATCCTGTCTTACAACCATCTCGTCGAAGCCCTGGGAACCCATAAAGCTGGCGAGAAGGTGACGCTGAAAGTGTCCCGCAATCGCGAGAGCAAAGAGATCGTCGTCACGCTGGAAGACCGGCCCGCCGGTGGGCCGGGGCAGCGGTTTGGCGGCGGCTCGGGCGTGCAGAGCGCCACCGCGACACGCCCCAACGGCTTCGCGTACGGCGGCCAGCGGGAAAACGTCCAGGAACAACAGGGACCCGACAGCTACCAGTATGGCGGCGTCTACAAATCGACCGACGGCGGCGAAAGCTGGACGCGCATCAACAGTCTCAATCCCCGCCCCATGTACTTCAGCCAAGTCCGGGTCGATCCTACTGACGACAAGAACCTGTATGTGCTGGGCATTTCCTTGTACCAATCCACCGACGGGGGCAAGACCTTCCGCCAGGACGGCAATCGCGGCGTTCATCCGGACCAACATGCCCTCTGGATCAATCCGCGTGACGGGCGGCACATGATCGTCGGCTGCGATGGCGGTTTCTACGCGACCTACGATCGCATGAGCCACTGGGACCATCTCAATCATCTGGCGATCGGACAGTTCTACCACGTAGCGGTTGATAACCGCCGGCCCTACCACGCCTACGGTGGGCTTCAGGACAACGGCAGCTGGGGGGGACCGAGTCACAGCCTGCGCGGCACGGGCCCGATCAACGAGGACTGGATCGTGGTGGGTGGCGGCGATGGCTTCGTCTGCCGGGTCGACTCGAATGACCCGGACCTGGTGTACTCCGAGAGCCAGGAAGGCAACATGAGCCGTCGCAATCTGCGCACGGGTGAGACCGCTCGCATTCGGCCACGCGATGTCCAGGGCCAACCGCCGTACCGGTTCAACTGGAACACGCCGTTCCTCCTGAGCCAGCACAATTCGCACATCTTCTATTGCGGCGGCAACTACGTGTTCCGCTCCGTGAAACGAGGCGACGATCTCCGCGTCATCTCGCCGGAGATCACGCGCACCAAGCGCGGTACGGCCACGGCATTGGCCGAGTCAACTCGTAACCCCGACGTGCTCTGGGCCGGCACCGACGACGGCGCCCTCTGGATCAGCCGCGACGGCGGTGGCAAATGGACCGATGTCACGGAGAAGGTCGGCCTGCCGGGGCCGCGCTGGGTAGCCAGCATCGAACCCTCGCACTTCGTCGAAGGCCGCACATATGTGACGTTCGATGCCCATCGCTCGGATGATGATGAGCCCTATGTTTATGTCACGGAGGACTTTGGCCAGACCTGGAAAGCGTTGCGCGCGAACCTGCCGGTCGGCTCCACGCACGTGTTGCGTGAGGACGTCCAGAATCAAGACCTCCTTTTTGTCGGTACCGAGTTCGCCGCGTGGGTGTCGCTCAACCGCGGCGTCTCGTGGACCAAGGCGAATAACAATCTGCCGACGGTCGCCGTGCATGAATTCGCGATCCATCCCATGGCGGGCGAGATGGTCGCCGCCACACATGGGCGCAGCTTGTGGGTGCTGGACATCAAACCGCTGCGGCAGATGTCCACGGAGGTGCTCAAGGCCAAGGTCCATCTGTTTGAGCCGAATCCTGGCGTGCGCTGGCGCACGGAGCCGCAGCGAGCTTCGCCCTATGGCAACGGCTCACGCCGCTTCATCGGCGACAACCCACCGCCCGGTACCCAGATCTACTACTCGCTCGCCAAGAAAGCGGACAAGGTGAATCTGAAGGTCGTCGATTACGCCGGCAAGACCGTGCGCGAACTCGAAGCGAAGACCGACCCGGGGCTGCATCGGGTGGCCTGGAACCTGACCCGGCCCGTTGCCGGTCCGGCGGGGGCGGGCCAACGGGGCGGCGGCCAGGGAGGCGGACGACGTGGTGCTGGCCAGGCTGGCGGCACGAGGGGCGCGGGGGCTCCACAGCAACCCGCCGCGCAGGCAACGCCACAGGGGACGCCGCCGGGTCCCTTCCCTTCGGCTGAGGCGGCCGAGGGAGCGGCGCCGGGACAGCGGCGGGGCGGATTCCAGTTCGGGCAGCCCGTCGCTTCCGGCATGTATCGCGTCGTCCTCACCGTGGATGGACAGGAATTGACACAGTTCGTGCGTGTGGATGCGGATCCCGTCTTGGCAGGCACAATCCTGGCTGCCGAGGAGGATCCGGAGGAGAAGAATCGGTAGCACGCGGCCGCCCGGCTGCTCAAACGGCACTCGTACCTACCCTCCTGGGCCGACGGCAAGCCGTCGGCCCAGCTTTGTCACCCCTGCTCACGGCGTTATTTCGCGATGCCTTACATCATTTTTTGTTTGCTCTGTTGCCTCGCGGTCCGTTAGATTCACAGGCATGGTCCTCTCGGAAAGCGGGGATGCAGCCGCTGGAAATGAGTCGAAGAGTGTTCACACGCTGATGCCCATTCGGTTTGAAAGGCACTTTTGTTTTGTGATAGGTTCTCATCGGGCCTCGGCCGGGCAACACGCCAGGGATGTGGCAGCCTGGCCCTTCTTTAGGAGATCGAGCCATGCGACGTCGAGCCTTTACCCTGATCGAGCTGTTGGTCGTGATTGCGATCATTGCCGTACTCATCGGCCTGTTGCTGCCGGCGATCCAGAAAGTGCGCGAGGCGGCCAACCGCATGTCTTGCTCCAACAACCTCAAGCAGTGGGGCCTGGCCGCCCACAATTATCACGATAGCAACGGCAAGTTTCCGCCGGGTGTGAATCGGAGTTGGGGCGGAGGCCTCATCCCGAAGGAACCGGATACGGGAAGGCGCTATGACTGGCTCCATGTGCTATTGCCTTACATCGAGCAGGCCAACCTGGAGAAGGGCTGGAACTACACGAACTTCAACGCCAACAAGGTGGACGCCAACGGCAAGTCTGGGGCAGGTGCCTACATCGCCCAAGTCGTTAAGCCGATGGTCTGCCCCTCTTCCCCGATCAACCCTCTCATCGATAACGTGACCAGCGTGCCCGACCTGTGGGCCCTGACCAGCTACCTCGGTGTCGCAGGGCTGGTAGCGTGGCCGGATAATAGCGAGACCCAAGATGGCCTCTTTTACCGGAACCGCGCCCACCGAATCGCTGACATCACCGATGGGACCAGCAACACGCTGATGGTTGCCGAGCGCTCGAACCTGGACCGTAATTTCGACTCGCAAAAAGCGCCCTTCGACGACCTGATCATTGGTTGGGGCTGGTGGTGCTACGGTGGTGTGGGGGACGTCCTCTGCGGCACCGAAGCGCCGGTCAACTTCCGGACTCCGGCCAACTTCGCCACCCTCGCCCCGGGGACGCAACAGCAGTATTACAACTGGCGGATCAACGCCATAGGCAGTGAGCACTCGGGCGGCGCCAACGCGTGCCGCGCCGACGGCTCGGTAGTTTTCCTCTCCAACAACGTCTCCCTGGTCGTCCTACAAGCTCTTGGTAGCCGTGCTGGCGGGGAGGTTATTCCAGCAGACAATTGATGTCGGCTCTCTCCAAGCTGTGTCCTTCCTGCGGTGCTCCACCAAAGCGCCGCGGGAGGGATGTGTTGCCCCCCGTCGCGTTCTCTAGGAGAAGCTTCCCATGCACACCAGCGCCTGGCGAATGCTGTTGTTGCCCGCTTTGTTCGGCGCCCTCGGCATGGTCGGCTGTTCCGGCCCCAGAATGGCGGAAGTGAAGGGCACCGTCAAACTCAACGGCAAGCCGCTGCCCAAGATCATGGTCGAATTCATTCCAGACACGGCCACCGGGCAGCGCTCCACCGGCACGACCGACGAGAACGGCGAGTACGCGCTGATCTGTGACGACCAGCGGCCTGGGGCGATCGTCGGCCCCCACCGAGTCCTGCTGCACGACTTGGCGGTCTATGGGGACAAAGGCCTGGGCCGCAAGCTGGAGCTCGTCGGCACCAAGGGGGGCCCGACGCTCAATCCGTCGCGCATTTCTGATCAGTACAGCAACCCCGCAAAGACGCCGATCAAGAAGGAAGTCAAACCGGAGTCGCAGACAATCGACCTCGACGTGAAAGGCCCCTGAGCCCCATCCGAGGGAATCCACTTACTTCTTCGGCTCGGCGTCTTTGCCGGAGGCGTTCTTACTCAGCAGGCGATGCTGGCTGAGGCGGAAGCTCCGCACGGACAACCCCGTGTCGGATGCTGTCGTGACGGCATGCGCCGCCGGCAAGTCCCAGGCTCCAAATCGCAGCCAGCGATCCTGGACCGTTTCCGTGTGGCGGAGATCGCCGGTTGTCGCATCCCAGTACTGCACGACGTAGCTGCGCGGCAGGAAGAATCCCTCCGTATTGCGGTCGTTTTCGAGAATGGTGATCGTCATGTTGTGCCGGCCCACATGCCGGTTGACGACCATGATTTGCTTGTCCTTGACCCGATAGCTCGAAGCGAAACGGCCCCCCTGGAAGGCCAGCAGCTGGCCGAGCGGATGGTCCTCGCGCTGTTCGGCGAACCGCAGGATCGGTTGCGCTACCTCCGCGGATGCCTGGGCCGGTGTCCCCGCGCCCCGATGCATGGCGATGGACTCGAGCTGTTCCTTCACCCACGGTTCCACGACGCTTTCCTCGGTCTCGACCCGCACGCCACCGGCGGCATCGATCGTGACCGTGCCGTCAAATGGCCGGCCGTCGAGGATCCCTTCGATACGAGCGCGGAAGCCCGGGAAGTCCTTCCATTGCGCCCGCGCCGCTACGGCCTCCTGGAACAAGGCCACGGCCTTGGGATCCGGCCCATTCCGCTCTAGTGGCCAGGCGAACGCCAGCGTCGCGAACTCACGCAGCTCCTCGTAGCTCTTGCCATCGACATTGCCCATCTCTTTGGTCAACGTCGACGTGTACACCGAGTACCTGCCTGGTTGGGGAGGCTTCCAGGTCGCGATGCCGTCAGCATCCGCGCTGAGCTTCTCACCATTGAGGCTGGCGTCCACGGTATGGAATTCGGCCCGCAGCAGGGGTTTGCCCTCGCGCAGCGCCACCAGACGGAGGCGCTCGCCGTCCACGGTGGCCATGATTTCGAGCGGAACCTTGCCGTAGGGCTGCATCCGATTCAGTTCTGCGGGACTGCCGGCCATGGCCTTCGGATAATGGCGCAACAGGAAAGATGCCTGCTTGGGACGGGCCAGCACACCGTACTGGCAAACACCGATCACGACCATGCTCCCTGAAACGGGCACCAAGGCACGCAGTCGATCCGCTCCTTTATGAACCTTGAGCGAGCGAAATTCACCGGGAGTCGCCTGGAGCCAGAGCTGGGTGTGCGCGATCTTGTCAATGAAGCGGGGATCGCCGGCCTCGGCCAGCTCGCTGAAGTAGACCTCGGCCGCTCGGCCGGCTTCCGCGGCAGGGCCAATGTGGATGAACAAATAGTGAGCCCGCGCCGCAGGGCTCGACAGTGTCCATACCAAGACGCCCAAGAGCAGAAAGCGCCAGGGATGCATCAGATTACCTTTCGTGTAGGTAGGACGGAGCCGAGGACCCATTGCCAACGTTCTAACATCCCTCGCAGGAGAAGGGAAGCAGAATGCCGGCGGGACCAATCCGCTGCTGCGGTCTATGGCTATCGCGACGACCGTCTCCGGTTGGCAGCCTGCAAGCGCTTGACAAAGGCGGCGTGCTGGCGACTTGCCAGACCCTGTTGGAGGACTTCGAGAACGCGAGCCGAATCCCGGGCCAAAAGCGCCGGGCCATCAATCCACAGTCCCGGAAACACGCGTGAGCGATAGACACCTTGCGTGTTGGGCGTGAGGAGACGTCCGAGCTTTAGACTGAACCAGTAAATCTTGCGCTCTTCCATCGTGAGGGCCAAGTACTCCAATACGCCAGCCTCTTGGTAGTCAGCCTTCTTCTGATGCAGATCGATCGCCCGTGTGCTGTGCGCAATCTCCACCAGCAATTCTGGTGCTCCCTCGACGTAATCATCTGGGGTATCCCGCGATTGGCCGCCGAACTCGGGGAGGATCCTCAGGCCCAAGTCCGGCTGGGGTTCACTCTCCTCGCCAAGGATCGTGGTCGCATTGTGGAGAACTTGGACACCGGGAGTGGCTCGTCGATAGAAGCCCAGAGCGAAACCGATCTCATCATCATCATCGGAATGTTTCAGGCGTAATGGCGAGGCCATGTAGACCGTGCCTCCGATCAACTCAAACTTGACGTCCTCGGGGTACTTCTCGTAGCGCTCATGGAACTCCGCCTGCGTCATCCGGTCGCCATTGCTGAGCAGGGGCACCTCCGCAGTCAGCGGCTCAGGTCTTGGTCTTGGTACGGTACTCACGGATAATCCTCCCTGTGTCATCCTACACCCTAGTTACCCCTTCCGGAAGGTGCCTTTCCCGTTCTCCGTTCCCGAGGAGCTAACCTTCATGCCACAGGCCATTTCAGCGCTTCACTTCCAGGAGGTTCCGCCGCATGAAATCCACCACCAGACGTTGATAGTGCCTGCCGAAGATGCCATGCCGGGCGCGCGGATAGAACATCACCTCGAAATCTTTGTCGGCCCGTTGGAGCTCTTGCACCAGCTGGAGGGTATTTTGCACGTGGACATTGTCATCCATGATGCCGTGCACGATGAGCAGTTTGCCATGCAGCTTGCCCGCCGCCTTCACCACGGAAGTGGCCTCGTAGCCGTCGGGGTTCTCCTGAGGCGTGTTCATGTAGCGTTCGGTGTAGATGGAGTCGTAATTACGCCAATCCGTGACCGGGGCGCTCGCCACGCCCGCGGCGAATAACTTGCTGTGCGTCATGGCGAAGCTGGTCATGAAGCCCCCATAGCTGGCCCCACTCATACCGATGCGCGTGGCATCGACGTAGGGGAGCTGGGTGAGCCAGCCGATGGCCGACTCAATGTCCTTCAGTTCCTGCACGCCAAGCTGGCGGTACGCGGTCCAGGTCGAGCTGGCCCCCTTGCCGCTGGCGCTGCGCGGATCGCTGCGAAAGACGAGGAAGCCCATCGTCGCCAGCGCCTGATCGGGAACCTGGCCGCCCGCCCAGCTGTCGTGGATCGTCGGCGTGTGCGGGCCGGCATAGGTCTTGAACCAGACCGGATAGCGACGCTTCGGATCGAAATCCGGCGGCTTGAGCAGGCTGCCTTCCAGGACGAAGCCATCGGGCGTCTTGATCTGCACCAATTCGTGGGCGCCGCGGCGGTACTCTTCCAGGGCATACACGGGATTGGTGTCGAGTGTCCGCGCCGGCGTGCCGTCGGTGTGTTGGAGCAGCACCTTGGTCGGCGTCGTGTGGTTGCTCCAGGTATCCAGGAAGAAGTTCCCCTTCGGGCTAACGCTCACCTCATGCTCGCCAGTCGCGGTCGTCAGACGTTGCAAACCGGTGCCATCGAGCCGGACGCGGTAGAGATTGGTAGCGATCGAGCTATCCCGCGTGCCGGAGAAGTAGACCCACCCAGCCGGTTCATCGACCCGATAGAGCTGGCGCGCCTCCCAGGTGCCGCTTGTGACCGCCCCCTTCAACTTTCCGGAGGGGTCGTAGTGGTAGAAATGCTTCCAGCCGGTTCGCTCACTGGCGAGCAAGAACGAACCGTCCTTCAGATAAATCGGATCGCCTGGATCGTCCACCCACGCCTTCGTGGTTTCGCGGAACAGTCGTTTCGGCTCGCCTCCCTCGGCCGCAACGGTGCAAAAGTCCAACCAGGTCTGGGCGCGGTCTTGCCCATAGAAGGAGGCATTGCGGCGGTCGGGTGTCCACCCGGCCCGGACGATGAGCGCGGAACTTTCCGAGTAGTTGCGCCGATCCACCCAGTGAACGGGACCACCGCCGATCGCGACGAGACCAAGTTTCACGGATGGGTTGGGATCCCCGGCCTTGGGATAGGGCGTCTCTTCTACCTGTTGTCGTGTCGGGATCGGGTCGAGCACCGTGAACTTGTGCACCGGATGATCATCGAAGCGCAGGAACGCAAGGCGCCGCGAGTTGGGACTCCACCAGTAAGCGCGCCAATTGCGGTCGAATAATTCCTCGAAATAGACCCAGTCTGCCTTGCCGTTCGAGATCAAGCCCGTGCCGTCGGTCGTCAGGGCCCGCTCGGTCTGCGTGGCAATGTCCACGACATACAGATTGTGGTCGCGGACATAGGCCACGAATTCTCCATTGGGACTGAAAGAAACCAGCTCCTTTCGGCCCGGCGTCTTGGTCAACCGGACGGGCTTCGTGCCGTCCAGGTTGCAATAATACAGGTCGTTTTCGTGCTCAAAGAGTGCACCGGTGCGTTGCGGGTTCAGGTGCAGCTCGCCTTCCGTGTGTGCGCCCCTCCGTGGCCGAACCCCGCGCGGCGAGGAATCACTTGCCAGCGCCTGAGCGGTGTCCTTGTCGATTGTCGGCAGGGAAGCCAGGCCCTGGGCCAGCTTGGCGGGATCGTAGTAGGGCTGCGAGCGTCCCGTCAAGGCGTGCACCTTGCACAGGCGCTCGTCCTTGATTTGTAGATAATGCTCGCCATCGTCGAGCCAGATGAGCCCGGTGACCGGGGAGCCGCTCAGGTTTGGCGGGCTGCCCGATCCATACACCGCGTCATACGTAAGGAGCTTGGTGGTCGTGCGGTCCTCGGGCAACGGGCGGACGTGCCCAGTCGTCAGCGCCACCTGAGCCGGCAGCCGCAGAACGGGGTAGTCCTTCCCCTCAGCCAGACCCGCATCGAAGAAGTTCCACGTACACAAGCCATCCTCCGACTGAGGTTCTAGGAAGTACGCCGCCAGCGTGCCCAGGGGCTGAGCTGTGCGAATGAGAATTGTCCCAGCGGGCACGCGCCGGCTCTCCGGACGCGCTGTGGCCTGAACCGTGACCGCCTCATGCCTCTGAAACGCCTGGGACGCCCGTGCGATCTTGTCCACGCGGTAGACTTCCAGATCAAGCTCAATGTCTTCGCGAAGTTCAGCCACCTCCACGCCGTGTCGCTGGAGGTTCTCGACGGCCTTGGCGTAGGTTGGAGGGAACAGGTAAGCATAGGGCTTGTGGACAATCAGGGTGGGCTCGCACACGCCATAATACTGAAGCTGATAGTCGCGTGGCTGGTCGGTCGCGACGCGCCGTCCGTTCTTCACCTCTTCGACGAAGCCCAAGAGCGTGACCGGCTGCGGCAGAGGCACGGCCTTGTGTTGCAGAGCGACCCGGTCGCGGCCCTTCTCCCCATTTCCCTGCGAGCCAGTCGCTTCACGCACCCACTTGCGGAGCTTCTCCTTATTCTCGGCCGCATAGTCGAGGATGCTGCGCACGAAATCGCGCGAGGCCAAGATGCGATCCCGATAAGACGCGTAGGAGTACGACTCCGAAAGGATCGCGATCCCGTTGCGAAGACCGAAATAGTGGATGCCATAACGCGGCGTACCGGGTACGGTTTGCCAGCGGCTGCGATCGCTCGAGAAATTGCCGTAGAAAAAGGACTTGTAGCCGCTGCGCTTCTCCAGACGCCGTCCCACGTCGGGCAGCAGATCATCACGGACCCCCGCGATCAGGGCCTCATCGGTGGCAACACAGCGTGGTCCTTCGTAAGTGAGCGTGTAGCGATGGTGCGAGCCATTGGTGGTGTGGCAGTCGATGAACACGGCCGGCTTCCACTCGTTGAAGAACCGCACAAGGGCGCGCACTTCAGGACTTTCGAGCTTGACAAAATCGCGATTGAGATCGAATCCCTGGCCATTGGCGCGCGTGCCCATCCCCTCTTCCGGTCCGACCTGGCCGGGACGGTTGGTCCTGGACATCTTGTCGTTGCCGTCGGCGTTGAAGATCGGGGCGATGACAATCACCAGGTCTTTGAGCAGCGGCCGCTCGGGAGCGGTAGCCAGCTCACGGGCCAGCATGAGCAAGCCTTCTTTGCCGTCGACCTCGCCGGCATGGATGTTGCCCATGGCGAAGACGACGAGCTTGTTGCTCTTGGCTGCCTCGGCCGCGCTGGTCACGGGTGGATCGGCCAGGATCAGCAACGGCAGCTTGCGTCCCTCGAACGTGGTACCCAACTCGCCGAGTCTTACCACCGGCGACAACTTGGCCAAGCGTTCACAGAAATCGACGACGTCGGCATGGCGCGCGGTGGCCCGCCACTCGCTTTTCTCGGCGACGGTCAAGAGTGAGGGCGTGTCCGCGCGCGCGGAAAGCAACCCCGTCAGCCCGAAAAACATTACCCAGAGCGGAACGATTCGCGCTGTCCACGTCGACACGTTATTTCTCCGGCAAGGAAAGACGATGAACTCTCTCACGAACGCCCTTACGCGGCATCCCTGCCTGAAGTTTCAGCTATCTGAAAGATTCTGACTCTGCCAGTATGCCGAAAGCGTTGTTCGGCGGCTACCGTTTTTCCTGGCGGCGAGGCCAGCGCGCGGCATTGCCCTTGCCGTCTCCACCCTGGACGGGCAAGATCCTGACAGGGGGGCCTTCAGGTGAGGGAGGGGATAGACCGTGACTGGACCGAGAGCGCGCAAGAGCCATTCGCGCCGAAGCACGCGCTCAGGTGCCCGCTTGCCCCAGCAGTTGCAACCGCTCTTCTGGGACTATCCGTTTGCGCGCTTGACTTGGGATCGCGATCGGGACCTCGTTATAGCGCGCGTCCTGGCTGCCGGAAGCTGGCAGAACCTCCGTTGGTTGCGCACACGGCTTGGCGATGACAGCTTGCGTGAATGGCTGCTGCACCGCCAGGGC
>JBGQLF010000037.1:0-16303 GCA_041499985.1 Gemmataceae bacterium | reverse complement strand
GCCCGCTTCAGCCCGCCCGCGTCCGGGGCCACCACGGCCAGATCTTTGATGCCCCAGCTCTTGACCCGCGGCAGGAAAACTTCCTCCGCATGAAGGAGTGTGGCCGGCATCGGCAGGGCGCTTTCCAGAGCCGGCGCATGCAGGTCCAGTGTCACGAGATGATCCAAGCCGACGCAGCCCAGCAGCCGGCCAACCACCTGAGCCGAGCGCGCATCGCCGGGGCGACTCCGCTGCTCTTGCCGGGCATAGCCGAAGTACGGCACGACCCCCGTCACGCGGGCGGCGCCGGCGGCCCGAACGGCATCGGCCAGCAGAGCTAACACCATCAGGTGATCGTTCACCGGAGGGCAGGTCGGCTGGACGATGAAGACCGCCGCATCGCGTACGTCCTCGGAGACATGCACGCGCGTCTCGCCATCGGCGAAGGCTGCAACCTCACTACGCACGAGACGCACATTCAAGGCGCGGGCCAAGTTCTCGGCCAGGGCCGGGTGGGCGTTTCCGGAGACGAGCTTCACAGGCATTCGGGGAGCAGACGACATGGGGTCTCCTTCCAGTTGCACCAGGCTTTCTGAGCGCCATCCCTGTCAGCATGCGGTCGTGAGTCCTGGATGCTTGGCCGGCGCAGGTGCTTGCAAGCGGTGTAGGGCTTCAAGAATGAGTTCGGCACAGGCCATAGCGGAGAAGCGCGACGTGTTAAGCACCAGATCATAACGCCGCGGGTCCGTCGGGTCCTTCTGGAAGTGATCCTGGACAAACTGGACGCGTTCACGATCGATTTGTTCAACCCACTGGGTCGCTTCCTCATGGGACATGCGGAACCGCTGGCAGATCGTCTCGATGCGCGCCTCCATCGGCCCGACGAGGCGCACGCGCAAGGTCGTGGCCATGGGCAAGACCTGCGCTGCCCCCCGGCCGACAATCACACACTCGCCGTGCACGGCGAGGGCGAGGAGCGTCTCGACCAAGTGCCGGACATAGGCGCTCTTGCTGACCGCGGAAGTTGAAGCGAACGCCTCGAAGCACTCCTGGAGCCAGCTCTTGTGCCTCTCGTCCACGCTTTCCAAGAGGCTGGCGCGCAAGCCCATCTCTTCGGCAACGCGTTCGAGAAGCTCACGGTCGTACACGGCCCAGCCCGAGCGTTCCCCGAGGAGCTGAGCGACCAGCGAAGCGTTTGTCCCGGCTTCGCGACTCAGAGCAATCGTAAAGGCCGGAGAGGCACGCACGGCAGTGGTCCCAGTCGTTGCCTCGGTCGCGCGCAGTGCGTGCCAGCGTTGGCGGGTCCGCTCCATTGTCTCGGCCAGACGTTCCGAGGAGCTTTTCGGGTTCATGGTGAGTCTCCTGGTAGTGCTGGGGGTACCCGCTCTCCGCAGCGCAACTTGCCGGCGCTCGACAGAGCGATCTAATCCTCTGCCGTGATATCCAAAACAAAAGCATCCTGGACGAGGTCGTCTTCGCGGGCCTCGTGTTGGCGGACGCGCTCGATCCATTCCCGGACTTCTTCTCGGAACCTATCGCCCAGGCCGATAGCAGTCCCGGCTTCGCCAAGGAGCACCTCGAGGGCCTGCCTGAGTTGGCCGTGTTCCTCGCCAAGCTGTTGGATCGTGCGTTCCAGGCGCGGCTCCCGTTGGCGCACCGTGTCCATGTAGCCGTTTTGTTCCTCGAAACGGAAGTGTTCCGTGAGGTGCGTATGCCTTGCGCCGAGGCGAATTCGCAGCTCTGCCAGACCTTCTGCGGAGACCACCCGGCTCGCTTCTTCCAACTGCCGCAGATCTTCCAGGAGCGCCACATGGGCCTGGCGAAGGGCCTCGGCAACGGACATTTCGCTTCTTCCCATGACACATCCTCGTGACAGAATCGGATGCGGTCCCGTGCGCAGATCTCCTCGACTCAAGGCCACAGCGAGCGGAGATCCCTGGGCAAGCTGTGCTTCACACGTTCCATCTCCCCGCCGCTCACATGCTGCGACAGCACTCGGAGCACGGCCCGGGTAACTTGTTCCGGCTCGACTTCCGGGTCGTCTCGAAAGGCTGCCGCGATGTGGGCAAGGAAAGCCTCTCGATTACGGTCTTTGAAGGGTTTTTCGTGGGGCTTCCAGCCTTCGTAGTAGAAGCCGCGGACCAGCAGCGGCAGTTGGGCGGCGAGGGCAGCGACCTGGTCCACAGGCAGCTGGTCGCGCAGGGCATGGAGGACGGCCCGGAGCGCGTAATAAGCGCGGCACGGATCGTGCCACTCCAACTGGTCCAGCAGCTCGTTCAGCCAGATCGTGGTGGTGTGGATCGTACTCTCAAACGGTGTCAGAGTGGTATGGCTCATTTCCCTACGTCCTTTTGACCCATTGCATCCGTCAGGCCTTCCCCCTGCTGCGAAGAACGCTGCGGGAGCAAGCGCTAGCCGTCCTGAAACCTTCCTGCCTTTCCGGACACGCGGCCGGTCTCGTGGCTACCGGGTTTCCATCTCCGGCTTGATGCCGTCAGTCAGATTCGACAACTCGCGGCTCAGCACGCGAAGGAGATCATCGAGCGTCACGATCCCGACCAGCCGGCCATCCTCGTCAACGACCGGAAGCCGGCGCACTCCGGCACTCATCATGGCCTGAGTGGTGTCGAACACCCCTTCGTCCTGGTAGATCGTCTGGACAGGCGTGCTCATCACCCGGACCACGGGGGTTTGCGGCGACACACCCCGGGCCACGACCTGGAGGGCCAGGTCGCGGTCCGTGACGATGCCCACGGGTTTGTGGTTCTCGACAATGACTACCGCACCAACATGATGCTCCTCCATGAAGTGTGCGACCGAGGCCAGCGGCTCCTGGGGCCCAGCCATCACTACCCTCTTGATGAATCGTTCGATGGTTTTCATGGCTCAGGCCTCTTGCACAATCGTCTGCTTGCGGTCCATGTTGATGGGCCCTCCACCATCGGAAGGAATCCCCTAGTCCCTTGCCAAAGCAGCCTTCTGACAGTCAGGGCGAAGCCGCTCTCTCTGTCACCGGAAACGGAGCTTTCACCGTGAGCACCGGACAGTGAGCACCGCGCACGACTTGTTCGGCAACGCTGCCCATCACCAGCCGACTTAGCCCGGTCCGCCCGTGCGTTCCCAGGACGAGCAGGTCACAACCCGTTTCCTGCGCAATGCGCAGAATCTGGGTGGCCGGGTCCCCTTCTTCCAGCCGACGTTCCACCTGGACTTTGGGATCCGGTACCCCTATCCGGTTCAGCTCCCCCGCCATTTCTTCCCGATAGCCCCTCTTCTCTTCGACGAGCGGGACAGGCATGACGTGCAAGACGATCAAGCGGGCGCCCCGGTCGCGAGCCAGTGAGCAGGCCAATTGAAAGGCATAACCCGAGCGCTCAGAGAAATCGGTCGGATGAAGGATCGTTTGAATGGACAGCATCCCTTACTCCCATGGATCAGCGTGCAAGGTCTTGGCTGGCCGCCGCAATGCCCGGCGAGCACCTTTCCCGGCAGGGGAGCGCGGCTCTGGCTCGTGAGAACACAGAGCCATCACCCTCGACCGAACACGGTCAGTAGTGACAAGGAACGGACTGGATACAGCCAATTACCTCTTCATCGGAGACTTCATCGGTTGTGCCGACAAAGGAGGTGTCCCGGCGGTCCATGAGGATCGCCAGATCTCGGTCGGCGTTCCCGCGCAGGGCGGCGATCAGCTGCCGCCTCTCCACTTCAGCTAACGGTCGAAAGTCCATACATCCCTCCTGTAGTTCGATTGAGAACCGGCCGGGAAAGGCCTCTGTTCTGCCCCGGGCAGCGCTGCTGCCGCGCAGTTGGTCAGGCAACCGCCCGCCTCCAAACCTTCTACAAGACACAGCATTTGGACTGCACGCGGACAAGCACCGGACAAATGACCAAGGCAGGTTTTCTCAAGACCCACCGCAAATCCGGCCCGGCCACCACTACGGCGCCACGATCAGGCGATTCTCGACCTCAGAAACCCCTGGCGCTGCCCAGGCGGCCTGTTGGGCCTCCTCCCGCTCTGCCCACGAGCGCACGTTCCCGTGCAGAATCACCTTGCCGTCATGTGCCTCCACGCCCACGCGCCGGGCGTCCACTTCGGCGTTGCGCAGGAATGCGGCCTCGATCTTCTGCTTGACGTCGCCCGGCTTCACCCGGGACTTCACCCTGATCTGGTTGGTCACCCCCTTGACGCCGATCAGGCTGCGCACGTCGCGCTCGGCGGCCTCGCGCTGGTACTGCCACTCCACGCTCCCCTCCAGGGTGAGCCATCCGCAGCGCGTGGTGACCTTGATGCGGTCGTCCGGAACGGCGGCGTCCCACTTCAGCGCGCTCAGCGCCGCTGCCGCGATGTCTGCGTCGGTCCGCTCGCCACTGCCCGGGATCTTGACCTCGATGTCGTTCGCGAGCGCCTTGACCGCGTAGACACGCTTAGTCACCTGCTCGGCCGTCATCTTCTCGGCGTAGCTAGCCACCGAGCCGGTCAAGGTCACCACCCCCTCCTTCGCGGCGACGCCGATCTGGGAAGCGTCGATGCTCGGCTCCCATTCGAGTTCGGCCAGCACGTCATGCTGCAACTGGGTGTCGGTCTTCATGATCATCGCTCCTTTGTGAGATACGAGAAAGAATATCTTCGCCAGGTTGCTGCCGCCCCCGGCCCAGGGACTCCTGGAGGAAGGTTCTCGGGAGAGCGCCTTCAGTCCAGCGGTCCGGTAGACAAAGATCCCTGTCATGCGCTCTTGACCGGGACGCGTCGTCCCTTCCCCTCCGGGGTTTTGGGCAGCCGCACGGTGAGGACACCGTTGTGGTACTTGGCCTGGACCTTGTCCTTGTCGATCCCCGGGGGCAGCGTCACGGACTCGTAGCACTGCTGCTCGCGGACCTCGCGCGTCTTGCCCTCCTCCCCCTTGGTTTCCACCTTCTTTGCCGCACGCAGGACCAGCCGGTTGTCGCTCACCTGGAGGTCGAAATCGCCGGACTCGAAGCCGGGCGCCTCGGCCTGGACAACAACCGCGTCGTCCTCATCCCGGACGTCCAGGTTCCAGCGCCAGCCATCGCCCTCCCAGAGGCTCGGCCACTGCCGGGAGAGTCGGTCGAACAGCTGGTCAAATTCGTCTCGCATCCGGCCGAGGAAGAAAGGAAACTCGCGGTACGGTGCCAGCGCCCCTCCACGAGGTGCCGGCTCCTCTTTTTGTTTCGTCTTCTGCACGATCTGGGTAGCCATCGTTCAATACTCCTTGTTCAGGTGATCGTTTCCTTCGTCTTGTACCTTGCTGTTCCTCCAAGTGTGTAAGGAAGGATGCGGCCTCTTCTCGAGTCCGGCAATCTCGTTCAACTCGCCTTCACGGTGATTCGCTTCGGCTTCACTCGTTCCTGCTTGGGCAGGTGGATGGTAAGGACGCCGTCCCGGCATTCGGCCGATATCTTGTCCGCGTCGATCTCCGGAGCGATGGCGAAGGACCGGTAGAAGTCACCGATGCCGTACTCCTCTTCCAGGTACTCGGCCGGCGCCTGCCGCGGCTGGACCTTGCCATGCAGGCTCAGTTCGCCCTTCTCGAAGCGCAGGTCCAGGTTCTGCGGCTTGACGCCGGGCATGTCACACTGGAGCACCACCTCGTCGGCGGATTCGTAGATATCGACGCACGGCGTGTAATAGATGCCACCCCGCGTGGCCTCGGGGGTCGTAATCTCACCGGCCTCTTTCCTCGCGAGGGCATTGGTTTCCGTCAAAGGACACCTCCTTTTCGTCTGGTAGTGAGGAGCATCGTTTTCAGTCCGCTTTCACGGGGATCTTCTTCGGCTTGGCCGCGGGGCTCTTGGCCATCTTGACCGTCAGGACTCCATTCTCCAGACGGGCCTCCACCTTGCTGGCGTCCACGCTGACCGGCAGCGTCAGCACGCGCTCGAAGCTGCCGAAGCCGCGCTCCTGGCGATGCCATTCCACCTTCTCCGGCGCGATCGGCTGCCGTTTCCCCTTGAGGGAAAGTTGGTTCTCCCCGGTGACGGTGATCTCCAGGTCTGGCAGTTTCAGGCCGGGCAGTTCTGCCTCGGCGTAGACGAAGTCGTCGTCCTCCCAGAGGTTCACGGCCGGGTACGATACGGCCAGCGCCGGCCACTCCGGAAGGTCGATCCCCCAGCGGCCGAAGAGCCGATCCATTGCCCGCTCGAAGCGCCTCATCTGTCTCATCTCGTGCCGTAGCTCGCGGAACGGCTCCCAGCGCGTCAGAATCGACATGGTTTCCTCCTTCACTTCTGGAATCCTGCGGCCGCCGGCAGTCCCGAACCACTCGGAGCCTCCAGTAGCCTGCCGCTGGTATTTCTTTGATCGATCTTTTTTCCGTGTCGGACGGCGCAGGACACTTCGATCGGATCTCACCTGCTGAGGCCGGCGCCGACTCAACCCGCTGAACTCACCCCATTATCCTGCGGCAAGACGATCACGAATTCGGCCCCGGTGCCACCGCCATTGCCAACCGAGATCTGTCCTCCGTGTGCCTCGATGATCCGCTTCGTAACGGCCAGACCCAAACCTGTCCCCTGCGACTTGGTGGTGTAGAAGGGCTCAAAGGCCTTCTGCCGTTGCTCCTGCGTCAGTCCGGGGCCGTTATCGCGGACGGCCAGTCGGATCGTGGGCCGGCCACGGAGCGTGATCTCCTTGCAGTGGATATCGATCCGCACTGGGGCAGGACAGGCGGCCAGTGCGTTCTCAAAGAGGTTGCGAAAGACCTGTTTCAGGCGGAAACGGTCCCCGGAGAACAGCCCCCCTTCAATTCTCTCGTGGAGTTCCGCTGCCTTCTCCTGGCGCAACAAGTTCAGGTCGGACCACGCCTGCCGCCAGACGTCGCTGAGGTTTAAGACTTCACATTGGAGCGTGAGTGAGGCCGCGTAACTTTGCAAGTCCTCAAACAAGCACGCCAGCTCTCTCTGGGCGTTTCGCGTGCGGTCGACGAGATCCAGAAGCTCGGGCCGGTTGGAGACCTTTAAGGCCAGTATTCCCAGATTGCACAGCGTTTGTTGCAAGGCGTTGCGCCCTTCGTGTACCAGGACCGCCGCCATCTGGCCGATGCCTGCCAGTCGCTCCGCCTGCTGCGCTCGTCGCTCGGCTTCCTTCATCCGGGCGATTCGCTCCAACGTGGTGCGCAGCACGGCCGAGTTGATGGGCTTGGGAAGATAATCGGCGACTCCAGACCGGAGCGCGGTGACGACCCCGTCCAGGTCGGCGTAACCCGTGAGGATGATGATCGGCACATGGGGGGCCTTTTGTATGAACAGGGGCAACAGGGCATCGGCAGTCCCATCCGGCAGACGGCGGTCCAGGAGGATGGCGAAAAAATCGGACCAGCTCATACGGTCAAGGGCCTCGGACCCGGAAGCGGTCGTCTCCACGTGGTAGCCATCCAGCTCGAGGATGTCACGCAAGTTGGCCCGAGTGTCGGGGTCGTCTTCGACCACCAGGACTTTGTTTGGCAGCTCGGAGGGCATCACAGCCTCCTTTTAACTTGTTGCCGTTGTGCGTGATCAGGGACCTCTTCTCCGTGCCGCAGGTTCTTTGGCCTTGAGGGCCCTCGTGCGCGGCCTCCCTCCGACCGGTGTTGCTTCTCTGCCGACTTCAAAAACCGAGGCAATCTTCATGCCGGAAATGCGGAGCCGACATGTTTGGGTTGGAAGCCTCCAGAAACACTGGGCTTATGGGGTCGGAACGCCCAAAAGGTCGCCCAGCGCAGGCAAGGAGCGGTGCGCCATTCCGCACACCGAGTGCGTTTCGGTACATCCCACGACCGGCCGGGGTGTGGGTTGATGGCTCTCGTGTAACTGAAAGCGCCTCATCTCCTGCTGCAGTTCCCGGAAGGGCTCCCAGCACGTCAAGACCGAGATGACTTCCTCCTTCACTTTCGGGAATCCGATGGCCGCTGGCAGCCCCGAACCACGCGGAGCCCTCAGCGACTTCTCCATGTTGTTTTCTCGATCGAGCTTCTTCCGTGCCGGTCGGCTCAGGACACTTCGATCTCATTGGCCAGGATTGGAAGTCCCGTGGCTTCCATAACCGCCTGCTGGGCCAATTGTTTGGCGTAATAGGTGTGGGCGTGTCCTTGCAAAATGAGGCCTTGGTCGCGAACCAGGAGCCGAAAATCGACTACCCGCCCATTCAACCGACCCTGGATACGGGCTTCGAGTTGCTCCTGATCCCTGACTGTGGTGACATCAATGTTCTTTACGGACGCGAGTTCACTCATAGCTGCCTCAACGATCTCCACTCACTGCCGCACTCATGGCTGGCTGACTTCCACGGTCTTGCCAGCTTTTTCCGCGGAGGATTCTCCAGAGGATTTCACCTCCGGGACGGGCATCTTCACGGTTAGCACAGGGCAAGGAGCCTTGCGCACAACCCCTTCCGCCACGCTGCCCATTAAGAAACGTCCCAACCCTGTCCACCCATGTGTCCCCATGACAATCAGGTCGCATTTGGCTTCCTGAGCCACCCGGAGGATCTCCCTGGTGGGATCGCCTTCGGCCAACCTGTGTTCCACAGAAACCTTCGGATCGTGCGTCTGCAGTTGTTGCAGCTTCTCTCTGGCCTCGTGCTCATAGCCCTCGATAGGGAAAGCAACCATACCCTCGCCGTAGAGAACTGCTGGGGCCATAATGTGTAGCACCAGCAACTGGGCCCCGTAGTCCCGGGCCAGTGCACAGGCGAGGCGAAAGGCGAATTCCGAACGCTCCGAGAAATCGGTGGGGTGCAGGATGGTCTTCAGAGTGAGCATGATGTGCTCCTGAGACTGTAGAGTGTCGCGGACAAAGTTGTTGGGCACACAAGATCGAAACCAGTGGGCGGGATCAACAGCCGAAGTCGGGAAGGCCTGGCTTGCCCCGTAAGGGAATGTCGGACCAATCCGATCGACCCGGGACACGGTACCGAAGCCTTCGGTCGGTCTGGGGCGATCGCCGCCTGGATGGTTCCATCAAGGTAGACCGATCCGTCGCCATGTGTCCGGGGATTCCGGTCCCTCCCGTTACCAACTCTTCTCTGCCCAGAATTGCTACCCGGTGAGCGATCAACTTAAGAGCAAAGCGGATGCCGGGAGCTGCGGAACGGTTGCTCGGGCCGAGAATCTTCAAAAACCACCTGGATTACGCCCGCGGACAAACGTCGAAAGGTAGCCCTGGTCGCTCACCAGGAATCACCACGTGTGCGGATCAGCACATCGAGAGCGCATTTTGTCACACTCTCCCGGCTGATGACCGGGCCGGCAGCTTTGCTACGGCCTCGTTTCCCCTGCATCAAAGCGGACCGGGCGCCAGCAGAAACAGGGTTGGCCGATGCCGGGAATTCCTGGCCCGGAGCACGTAGCCAAGGAGGACATTGCCGTGTCAGGTCCTGAGCGATACCTGTCAGACCCAACCGAGGACACTACACGCCCGGACGATTTACCTCTCGCAAGAACCGTCCGCCGCAGTCGCAACTTCGAGCAGGGGCGCTGCCCCCACTGTGGTAAGCGCTGTTATCGCCACGACACCCGAGGAGTATCCAAATGAAGCTGCCCAAGGAGGGGTCAGCTGCTAGACACCGCCAGAACTCGGCAGCGCGGCCAAATGATCGAACGGATGCCTTGGAGGCATCCTGCGCAGTGCGCGGCACGCAGTGCGCGTGTCTTTCGGTCTCAGAATTGCATTCTCGCGAGCAGGTTACACGTTCGCATCAAGGAGCTGAGGCCTGGCGACGGCGACGGATCGCTGAGCACAAAAAACCTGACCGACAGCGGAGGCTTATTCTTCGAGGGCGCCGGAGAGGATGACCAAACCTTGGCAGCTTCACAACCCGAGCCGGTCATCCCACCGAGGAAACGTCCGTCCGAAGCCAAGACACCCGTTTGGTCACTGGTGGTGAAGGGCAAGTCAAGGGCATCTTTGTTTCAAGGGGAGGATCTCATGGCCACGCCTTCCAATGTCCCGTACCAGCTGCGACAGCTCCCGGGAAGCATGACGAGTTACTTTTCCGTCGCGGTCTTTCTGTTCCTGTTGGTGGTGAGTCTGACCCTGGCGGCTCTCCTCGGTCAGCAAAGCGAGCGCTGGGGGGTGATCACCGCCGTGGTCGGGGTCGGGCTGTCCGCCGTGATGGCCAGCGCTATCAAGGTAGCGAATCAGTGGGAGCAGGCGATCGTGCTGCGGCTCGGGAAGTTTCAGGGCACACGGGGACCGGGCGTGTTTGTCATCGTGCCAATCTTCGACCGTGTGCGTTTGGTGGATGTGCGCCTGCTCACGGAAGACATCCGGCGCCAAGAGGTGATTACCCGGGATAATGTGCCGGTGTCCATCGACGGCGTGCTGTTCTTCAAGGTCGCCAGCGTCGAACATGCGGTGATGCGCATCCAGGACTACGTCTGGGGGATTACGCTGTTGGCCCAAACGGCGTTGCGCGATGTGATCGGCGGCGTGACCCTGGACGAACTGCTAGCCGAGCGGGATCGGATCGGCAAGCTGGTCCGAGAGGTCGTGGACAAACAGGCCCAGGAATGGGGGTTGGAAGTGACCGGGATTCGGCTCCAGGACATCAACATGCCCGAGGAGCTGAAGAAGATCATGTCCCGGCAGGCGGCCGCCGAGCGAGAGAAACGCGCGACGATTACCAAGGCAGAGGGCGACCGGCTCGCTGCCGACAACTTGGCGGCCGCCGCCGCGACCATGGCCACCAGTCCCGGAGCGATGCAGCTCCGCACCCTCCAGACCATTGATGGGCTGGGCCCGTCGGCGTCGAACACGGTCGTCCTCGCGGTCCCAATCGAGATCATGGAGCTAGCGAAAAAGGCCAGCGAGTCGATCCACGCGAACGGCAAGGCGGCCGTCCTCAGTTCAGTGTGAAGGGGTTGCTGGAAGGCCACCGAGGCCCGGTGCCTTTCCAACGGAATCCGGTTGATGGACCCCCAGCTCGAGGAAAACGTTCGTTGTCAAGCGCCATCGAGAAAGGCACTAGTTTTGAGGGTCAATTACTGGCTGGGTGAGTGCTGATCGGATCGACAGGGGGCGCTGTGGGAGAAGACGCGGAACGCCAAGGAGGTACGTGGACACTGGACTTTCACGGTCGCCCCCGCCAGAAACTGAAGAAACTGTACTCGTCCCTCGAAGACGAACGACCTACTAGATCGGCCACCGGCAGTGCCCTAAACTATCGGGACCGGCACCTGGTGGCGGGTGGCCTTTTTGCTTTGCAACGTGGGCAACGCCTCCCCCAGAACGCTAGGGCAGCCGACATCCACAGGTGCAGAGATTTTGCGAACGAGTACAGGAATGCGATATGCGCGCTCTATTGCTCAAGACCCTTGCGCCCTTGCTGGATAACCCGACACCGCTGGAGTTGGCTGACTGGCCCGATCCGGTGCCTCGTGCAGGCGAAATCCTCATTCGGGTGAACGTTTGTGGCGTCTGTCACACCGAGCTGGATGAAATTGAAGGACGAACACCACCGCCGCGCCTGCCGATCATCCTGGGCCATCAGGCGGTGGGACAAGTGGAAGCGTTCGGACCGGGAGAGCAAGAGTTTCAGACGGGCGACCGGGTTGGCGTGGCCTGGATCTTTTCGGCCTGCGGCCAGTGCGCTTATTGCCTCCAGGGCGAGGAGAACCTCTGTCCCCGCTTTCAGGCCACCGGGCGTGACGTGCACGGTGGTTATGCGCAGCGGATGACCGTACCGGTGGCCTTCGCCCACCCGATTCCTGATAGCTTTACCGATACCGAGGCTGCTCCCTTGCTGTGCGCGGGTGCCATCGGCTTTCGGTCGCTGCGCCTGAGCGGTCTCCAGAACGGGCAAAGCCTCGGGCTGACCGGCTTCGGTGCTTCGGCATATCTGGTGCTGAAGCTGGTGCGTCACTACTTCCCCAAGACCCGCATCTTCGTGTTCGCGCGCAGCGAACCGGAACGGGCCTTTGCCCGAGAACTCGGCGCGGCCTGGACGGGCGACACCTTGGAGCAGTCGCCGGAAAAGGTCCGGGCGATTATCGACACTACCCCTGTCTGGACACCCATTGTCGAGGCGTTGGCGAATCTGGAACCTGGGGGGCGGCTCGTGATCAATGCCATCCGCAAAGAAGACTTCGATAAAGAGGCACTCCTTCGGCTCGATTACCCCGCGCATCTGTGGCTGGAGAAAGAAATGAAGAGCGTGGCTAATGTCACCCGCTTCGACGTACGCGAGTTCCTCCGCCTGGCTGCCAAAGCCCATATCAAGCCCGAAATTCAGGAATACGCGCTGAAGGATGCCAACCGTGCCTTGCAGGAGCTGAAGGACAAGCACATCCATGGAGCCAAGGTATTGCGCATGCAACAGGGGGAAAACTAAACAATCTGGGCGAGTCCCAACAATGGAGAAGTGCTCGTCGGCCTCGGTATGGACGGTGCTAGGCTTCTTCCTTGCGGCGGGGTCGAAGTTGACTTACGGGCGGGCGTGGGCGAAGAAGCAAGAACTTCTCGGGTAGGGATTGCTGGGAGGTGCTTCCCCTTGGCCTCCGCTCTCTCTAACTTGCTTTCTTGAACAAGTCAAGAAAGCGGTCTTCATAATCCTTGAAAATCCCTAAGCGATCGAGCTCCTGTTTGAGCTCGAATGCTTTCGATCGATCTTTCGCCGCCTCTTGGAAAAGTCCCTCGATACGCTGTTGGTGCGCTGCGCTGAGCCGTTCCTCTTCAGCCGGTTCGGGACTGTATCCCTCCTCTTCGGCAGGATAGGGTTGTCCGTAGGTTTTTTCCACACGGGCTAGCAGATCCCCCAGCTGCTGTTCCATGACGCGCGCCTGTGCGGCAAGTTCGGTGAAGTCGAGGTCAACCCCCGTGATGGTCGTGAAGACTTCCAGGATTGCCAGGGAGGCTTTGGGAAAGGGAAGCTGGCTGAAAATGTGCGGCATCTCACCCAGTAAACAAGCCCCGTGCAGGCCGCTTTCGGCAGCCGCTCCGAGCAACACACCGTTGAGACCACCAATGTGGCCATCCTCAAGGATCTCGAGTGCGAGGCGCTTCAGCTCCTCAAGACCTTGCCCGTCCGTGGCTGCGCCGAACACCCGAGAGCGGTGTTCCGGGTGCATCTGGGTCGCCATGGCAGCGAACGTGAACACGCGCTCCACACCCAGTTCGTGGGCATAGGCGATGAGCTGGCGACAAAAGGCGTATTTGCCGATGGGAGGCTGGGCCTCCCCCAGAAAGATCACCAGGTCCTGCTTCTGTTTGGGGTCCGTCCATACGAAAAACCGATTCCGGGGACGCCGTCCAATCTGAAGGATTCCCTCCTTGACTTCAACATGATCCACGTCGAAAAGGTCACTCGCCTCGTACTCGGCAATCACATTCATGCCCAGTTTGGCCAACAGATAAAAGCCGGCGTTGAGGGCCACATTGCCCATGCCCGGCCAGACCGCGACGAGCCAGGGGTGGTTGAGTTGAAGTTTCTCCGCCATGATACCTACTCGCTTTCGACAATGGAAAACGCGAATGAGCTTGCTCCTGGTGAAACCCGTTCCTCTGTGGAGACCGCGATTTCCCGAAACGGAACGGTTCAAAGCGGACCTGCCGGGCCACGAAACCGTCTTCACAATAGAGGTCGGCCACGTCGACGGGACCCTGGGCCGTCTCCACACCATCGGGCACGAGGCCAGCGTAAACCCGCATCGTCTTCCGAATCGGTACTGACTCCGAGTGTTGCTTGGGCGCGCTTCGAAATCCGCGGTGAAGGTCGTGCAACACTCGATGGGGGGATTCATAGTAGAAGGTCCTCAACGCTCTGAGGAAGCAAATCCTGCGCCGGAGTATGGGCTCTCGACACCTCGACGAACGCAATGCCAGGTCGCAAGAGACACGTGGGTTTTTCTGTGGACCTTCTCTCTTTGTGCCACCCTTTCCTGTGCGGACATCGGTGCTCCCCTCGGTATCATGTGCGAGAACGCACACCCAAGGATCATTTTTCGCACGCTTCCCTCTGGCAGGGAGCACAGGTAGGGAAACATTGGCGAGGCCTTCGCAGGGGCACACTCCATTAACGGTTTGTGGAAGCTGCACCATGAAGGCCCGAGATTTCCCAAGTTTCCGGTGGGGCTATGCAAAGCCAATATATCCGGTATGTCCTACCGATTACCCCGCAAGAGCCCAGAAGTGTCCCTGGCACGAGGATTGCACGAAAGGGATCCCAGTCCTGAGATGCTGGAGGGACTTGCCAGGATGACCGATGCACAACTGCGGCGCGACGTGATCAAGGAGCTTCAGTGGGAGCCGAGTGTCGAGGCGGCCCATGCAGGCGTGGTCATGCTCACCGGCCATGTCCCAGTCTATGCCCGCAGAGTGCGGGTAGAGAATCGCCTTGAAATGGCCCCGTGGTGAAAAGGCTTTCTCTTACGGCCCCCGGCATACTCCGGAAACAGCGCCTCAGTTCAGTTACCGACGAGCGGTGCTTATTGCGGGCCGGAGGTTTTCGTATGGCAGACGGTGAACAACTGCGACAGATCGTTGAGGACCTGATCGAGGTCATGCACCTTCAGGCCAAGGAGCTGGAGAAACTGGTCGAACACGTCGAACAGGTAGCCGGACACCTAGGCTATCAGCACCAGCTGCCTGTCGTCGCCTCGGAGCTGAGCGAACTTCATGTCCGCATCAAGAAGCTGGGCCGGTTGACAGGGCCAGCAGCCGGCTGAGGGGAGGAGCCGCTCTCGCGGGCAGATCACGGAACAGAGAGCCGGGAGGAGAAGGGAGAGGGTGCTTGAAGATGCGGGGGTTGAAGGCGATAGGCCTCCCCGGTGTGCCTCGTCGTTACGTTGTTCCCAGTGTACCGTGCGCATCTGTGGTTAAGGAGAAGACGATGATCCAGGCTGAAATTGATGCCTATCGGCAGCGACTGCTGGCTCTGATGAAACGTCTGAACCGGGATGAGTCGCAGCTTCGGGACGAAGCCCTGCGGGGAGCAGGGGGTGAAGCCAGTGGCGGCTTCTCCGATGTGCCCCTCCACTTGGCAGACCTTGGTAGCCATCAGTTCGAGGAGGACCTCACGCTGAACCTGCTCGAAAACCAAGAACAGATCGTGGAGGCGATCAACGCAGCCTGGGCCCGCATAGAGCAGGGGACCTTTGGCCGCTGTGAGGAATGCCAGAAGGAGATCGCTAAGGAGCGTCTTCAGGCCTTGCCGTACACACGGTACTGTGTCGGGTGTGCACGCCAGCTCCAGGACAGGGCCAAAGCATGAACGTGCTAGTGGTCACAAGCGCAGGCCCCTCGGCGGGAGTCTTTGGCACCAACCGCCCAAACGCCGGCCAGTCAGAACGTGCAATTCATCAAGCGCACTGTGGCACCAAACTACCCCCTGGAGTGATGGCGGATTCCAACTGCATGCACTCAGGCTCTCTTGACCCGTGAGGATGTAGCCTGGTTTGCAATCCAAACGTTTACGCGTTTGGACACTTCAATGGCGGTCGCGGGCGCCAGGGCCAGCAAGAAGAGGAGCGACCACTCCCAGGCAGAATAGTCATGGGCCTCGAAGACCCGTTGGACAAACGGGACGGTGACAATGCCCAATTGGAGGAGAGCAGAAGCCACAACGGCCCCGAGCAAGAACGGATTTGTCCATAGGCCGAGTTGGAAGAGTGTCAGCGTCTGGCTGCGGGCAGCCAGCGCCCGGAACAATTCGCCATAGACCAGCACACAGAAGGCCATGGTCCGCGCCCGCTCGACCTGGTCGGGGTAGGCCGCCCGAGTGATTCCGAATGCCGCCAGCGCCACGCCGCCTACCAGAACACCCTGGAGCAAGATCGTCAATCCCAGTCGCCAGGACAGGAGTGATTCCGTGGGTGTGCGCGGCTTGCGGCGCATGATACCGTGCTCGGGCGGCTCCAGCGACAGGGCGAGGGCCGGCAACCCGTCGGTCACCAGGTTGATCCACAGCAATTGGATGGGCAGCAGCGGCACCGGCCATCCCAGGAGGCTTGCCAGCAGAACGAGCAGAATCTCTCCCGAGTTGCAGGAGAGGAGATACACCAAGACATTTTGGATGTTGTCATAAATGCCCCGGCCTTCCTCGACAGCGCTGACGATCGAGGTGAAGTTGTCGTCCATGAGCACCATGTCCGAGGCTTCCTTGGTCACGTCCGTGCCGCTAATGCCCATGGCAATGCCGATGTCAGCCGCCTGGATCGCCGGCGCGTCGTTGACGCCGTCACCCGTCATGGCCACCACCTGGCCGTGGCTTTTCCACGCCCGCACGATACGCAGCTTGTGCTCGGGAGCAACCCGCGCATAGACGGTAATCTGTTCGACCTGAGCGGTCAGGGACTCATCCGACAAGGCATTCAACTCCTGGCCGGTGACG
>JBGQLF010000036.1:0-16615 GCA_041499985.1 Gemmataceae bacterium | reverse complement strand
GACGTAGAGCAGGTGCGGCGGGTTTGGAATCGTCGCCAATGAGTCGGGGTAGTCGAGGGTGCCCCGGGCGAACAGGTGAACGCCACATCGATCCATCAGCTCCAGCTCTGCCGAAACGTCTACTGTGCGCATCGCCTGGTAGAAACTGTCCGCTAGTTTGGCACCGATGTGCGGGATCGCCTGGAGTTGGCCCGGCGTTGCTTGCAGCACCGCGGCGGCAGATTCGAAGTGATCGAGCAGCGCCGTTGTCAGGCGGGGTCCGATGCCGGGGACGAGGTGCAGGGCCAACAAATCGCGTACAGGGGCAGACAAGGGGAGGGACATCGGTAGATTCCCGCGCTCAGAGCATCTGTTCTTCCAGTACGGCGCGCACTTCGCTCTCTGGAATGTCGTCGTAACAAGCCACCTCTCCCAAGCGCCGCGGCAAGACGAAACGCAGCCGACCACCGAGGGCTTTCTTGTCCGTGCGCATGACGGCCAGTAGCTCGGGGACCGGCCAGCGTTCCGGACGGATAGGTAGGCCGAAGCGTCGGAGTAGCTGTTCCTGTCGCGCGGTCAGCTCGTGTGCGATCAGACCGCGGCGCTCAGCGAGGTGGCTGGCACAGACCATGCCGACTGCGACGGCCTCACCGTGGAGCCAACTGCCATAGCCTGCGACCGCCTCGAAGGCGTGCGCAAAGGTATGGCCATAGTTCAACACGATGCGCAGGCCGGTCTCCTCCCGTTCGTCCCGCTCGACGACATCCGCCTTGAGCCGGCAGCAGCGGGCCACGATCGGGCGGATGGTGTCCAGCTGGCGCTCGCTCAATGAGCCGGTGCTCGCCTCCAGCGCGGCGAAAAGCTCCGTATCAAGGATGACGCCATACTTGACGACTTCTGCCAGGCCACTGCGGTATTCGCGCTCGGGCAGCGTCGTTAACACACTGGTATCGATCCAAACCCCTAGCGGTTGGTGGAAAGCGCCGATCAGGTTCTTTCCCTTGGGATGATTAATGCCAACCTTGCCGCCGACCGAACTATCCACCATGGCCAGAAGCGTGGTGGGCACCATGAGCAACGCCAGGCCACGGTTATACGTTGCCGCGACGAAGCCGGCCAAGTCACCGATGACGCCTCCCCCGACGGCCACCACCAAGGTCTTGCGATCGGCGTGCAGGTCGGCGAGGCGGTCATATAAAGCCGACGCTGCGGTGAGTGATTTCTGCGTCTCTCCCGGAGGCAAAACGGCTGTGCTGATCTGGAAGCCAACGTCGACTAGCGAATCCGCCACTACGCGCGCATGAGGAACGACGTGCTCGTCGGTCACGACCAGAGCGCGGCCAATAGGATGTCGCTCTCGTGCGAAGGCACCGACTCCGATGCTGGCATCGCTTGTCAAAACGATGTCATAACTGCGTTCCCTCAGGTTAACCCGAACGCGGATTGTCGTCGTCTCCGCCATCGCTGCTTCCTTCCCGTGTGTGAACTCCGGTCCACCATATCAGCCGCTCTGCCGCAAAACCAGAGGCCAAGTGGAAAACGATTGCCTGACCCCGGCTCCTGACTGGCGACCCCCGATCCGCGATTTCCCGCCTGGGGCTGTCTTGCGAGTGTCCCTCGCTGCCGGTAGAGTGGGGAAGGACAATGGGATATGGGGGCCGCTCTTGAGGGCCAGCTGCGTGGTCATGCGACCGGGATGTGATCCGCGATGCCATCAGCCGCTGAGAAGATCTGCGTCGTCATTGGGCGAACTCGGCACAAGATGATCCAAATCGAGATCCAGGAAGCGGCCAAGCGCGGCGCCCGACTGATCGAGGTGCGACTGGACTTCCTGGCCAAGGCGCCGGATTTCAAGCGTTTGCTTTCGGCGAAACCCTGTGCCCTCGTTGCCACGGTTCGCCGCCCTCAGGACGGTGGCCGGTGGGCCGGCAGTGAAGACGAACGAGAAATGCTGCTCCGCCAGGCCATTGTTGCCGGTTTCGACTGGGTCGATCTCGAAACTGACATCGCCGATGAAATCCGCCGTTTCCGTGATGTGAAGCGAATCGTCAGCTACCACAACCTGCGCGAAGTCCCAGCGGATCTCGAGCAAATCTACGAGCGCATGTGCAAACAGGACGCCGATGTCCTCAAAATTGCCGTCAGCGCCCAGCAGCCGGCAGATAACTTGCGCGTCCTCGCCTTGATCAAGCAATCAGCACGGCCAACCATCGCCTTCTGCATGGGGGATCTCGGTGTCCCCAGCCGAATCCTCGCCGGCATCTATGGCGCTCCCTTCACTTATGCAGCATTCAACAAGGAGCGCGGGATTGCCCCGGGAATCCTGTCCTTAGACGAGCTGAGGAACATCTACCACTACGATACCCTCAATGCCCAAACGCAAGTGTACGGCGTCGTCGGCGATCCGATCAGCCACAGTCTGAGCCCGCTGGTGCATAACGCAGCGTACCAGCATCTTGGCCTCAATTGCGTGTATTTGCCGTTCCGCGTGCCCCGCAGTGACCTGGCCGGTTTTCTGGGTGAATTCGATAAGTTGCCGGTGCGCGGCTACAGTCTCACGATTCCGCACAAGGAGGCGGCCGCCACTCTGGCATCCCAGAAAACGCCGGCAGTGTCGATGACGCGCGCGGCCAATACCCTGGTGCGTGATGCCAACGGGTTTACGGCCCACAACACTGACTACCAGGCTGTCCTGGATTCGCTGCTTGCCCATCTGCCTCCGGCGGCGGAAGGCATGCCGCCGAATACCCTCCACTCCAAGGCCGTGCTGATCTTGGGAGCGGGCGGAGTGGCGCGTTCGGTGGCCTGGGCCATGCATCGGGAAGGCGCCTTGGTAACGATCGCCAACCGCACTATGGAACGGGCGCGCCGGCTGGCGGAGGAGGTCGGCTGCCGGTACATCGATTGGGAAGCTCGTCACAGTGTCACCTGCGAGCTGGTCATCAATTGCACCTCGGCTGGCATGCAGCCCAATCTCGACGAAAGTCCGCTGCACCCAAGCTTCCTCAAGCCAGGCTTGATGCTGCTGGACACCGTCTACACTCCCGAGACCACCCTTCTAGTCAAGGAAGCGCGAAGCCGCGGTTGCATCGTCGTAACCGGCGTGGACATGTTCGTGCGTCAGGCGGCGCTTCAGTTCCAGCTCTTCACTGGCAAGGAAGCTCCGCTCGAATTCATGCGGACGCAGGTCAAACGCGCCCTGTCGCCGGTGGCCTTACGAACGACTGATGAATGATGAACGATGAATAATGAATGAAAGACCAAAAGCATGTCCCGTCTGCGGTCGACTGATGATGCTGTTGCTCATTCCTCATTCATCGTTCAGCAGTCATCGCTTATTTTCTTGGTCGGCTATCGGGGCACGGGCAAGAGTACCGTGGCCCGGCTGCTGGCCGCGCAGCTCGGGTGGGAGGCGGTCGATGCCGATCTCCTCCTGGAAGCCCGCGCGGGCCGTACGATCCGCCAGGTGTTCGCTGAAGAAGGGGAATCAGGCTTTCGCGAACGGGAGGCGGCCCTGCTCGCAGAGATTTGTCGCGGTCAGCGCCAGGTCGTCGCCACCGGGGGAGGGATCGTCCTCCGTCCAGAAAATCGGGAGCGGCTGAGGGAGGCGGGTTGGGTAGTCTGGCTGACCGCCGATGCCCTGACCCTATTTCAGCGGCTCCAAGCCGATCCAGCGACGCAGGAACGGCGTCCAACCTTGACGGTTGGCGGTTTGGCAGAAATCGAACAGTTGCTGCGCGTGCGCAACCCACTGTATCATGCCTGCGCAGATTGGACGACCTCAACAGTTGGCCGTTCGCCGGAGGAAGTGGTCCGTGTCATTCTGGACCAATGGAGGCTGGGTTAACCTCATGCAGTGGTTTTGGCTGGGCCTTATCAGCGCGAACGTAGTTGTGGCCTACTGGCTGATCGTCCTGTTCATCCTGGGCACGATTTGCGGCAGTCTCCTCAACGTGTGCATCTATCGCATCCCGATGGAGAAAAGCGTTCTCTGGCCGGGATCGCGCTGCGGCCACTGCCTGCAACCGATTCGTTGGTATGACAACATTCCGCTCCTCAGCTACTGGTTCCTGCGCGGACGTTGCCGGAGCTGCGGCAGTCGCTTTTCGATGCGTTATTTCTGGATCGAACTACTCACTGGGCTGTGCTTTGCGGGGCTGTTCTACCTGGAAGTGATCCAGAATGTCCATCAGTTCCCGGCCTTGCGGGACGAGTTAGCCAACATGCAGCGAATCTGGTTTCCGAGTGTCACCGCCTTTGCAATCTTTACTCATCACGCGCTGCTCGTTTGCTTCCTGATCGTGGCCTCGTTCACGGACTTCGACCACCGTGAAATCCCCTTATCCGTCACCATAACGGGGACGGGAATTGGCCTCGTGGGAGCCGTTTTTTTGCCGTGGCCCTGGCCGCAGACTCTCGGGCCCGGAGTGGGACACGTTGCCTTGCCGGTAGGGCCGTGGTGGCAGCCGTTGGTGGGACAGGAGATTCCAGCGGGACTATACGTCTGGCCAGTCTGGGGACCATTGCCCGATTGGCTGCCGCCGGCAAGCTGGTGGCTGGGGTTGCTCACCGGAGTTGCCGGCATCCTCGTTGGCACCATCATGTTGCGGGTCATCCGCTTCCTCTTTGGGCTGGGGCTTGGGATCGAAGCGCTGGGCCTGGGCGATGCCGATTTGATGATGATGGCCGGCAGCTTCCTAGGTTGGCAGCCGGTCGTGGTCGCCTTTATCATCGGCGTCTTCATTGGACTGCTTTTCGGCGTGGCCTATGTGGTCTTCCTGGGCGACAACGCCATGGCGTTCGGTCCACCGTTGTCGTTGGGGTTGATCGTCACGTTCCTGGGTTGGCACTGGATCGCTCCGGCGGTACAGGGATTGTTCTTTAATGAGGTGCTGATCGCGATCCTTGTGGGCACCAGCTGTGTCCTGATGCTCGGGGCCAGTTATGTGCTCCGGGTCTTACGGCTGGTGCGGCACGATCCGCCGGAGCCGCCGCAATCCCCGGGCGCGTCTTCAGGAGCGACGCATGCGACCGATCGTCATCGTTGATTACGGCATGGCCAACTTGCGTAGTGTGCAGAAGGCATTCGAGAAAGTTGGCCATGAAGCGCTGATCACCGGGGATCCAAACCGGATCGCCGAGGCGCACAAAGTTGTGCTGCCGGGAGTCGGCGCCTTCCGTGATGCGATCGCTCGTCTTCGCGACTCGGGCATGGTGGCGCCCCTCGTCGAGCACATCCAGGCCGGCAAGCCGTTCCTGGGCATCTGTTTAGGCTTGCAACTCCTGTTCACCAAGAGCTACGAGGACGGGGAATACTCCGGCCTCGATCTTTTTCCAGGCGAAGTGGTGCGTTTTCCGGATGTGCCCGGCCTGAAAGTACCGCATATGGGCTGGAACCAGCTGCGCAAGCGGCAACCCGCACCAATCTTGCGCGATCTTCCAGACGAAGCCGCGGTCTACTTCGTCCACTCTTATTACGTCGTGCCGAAGGATGAAAACGTGATCGCCGCGCAGACGGAATACCCCACGCCGTTTACGTCCATGATCTGGCGCGACAACGTCTTCGCCACGCAATTCCATCCCGAGAAAAGCCAGCGCGTCGGGCTGGCGATGCTGCAACGGTTCGCCGAGGTTTAGCGGTAAGCCTGTCCTTGACGCCCGCGGCAGCGATCACGGCCGTGTACCATCAGGTCGTTCTCGGGCGAGCCGCTGGCGAATGGCATTCACGGTCAGCGTAGCCCGGTAGTCCACAATCTTGCGGCCCCAGGCGATCGTGTTGGCGACGGGAGTGAGATCGATGCCGTTGATCTGGAACCTACCCGCCGCGAGCCGTTCCCTGGTGCGCACTAGGGCTGGATTGACAGTCATCAGCGTTGCTGTCGTGACGAAATCGTCGTGGAGCCACTCTGGTTCTTGGCGAATGCCTTGCTCTGCCAGCCAGCGGCTCGTAGCCTGCTGGTTGTAGTATTCCGGGATGTAGAACACGCGCGCTCTCCCGCCAGCCCATTGGGCATCCAGTTGCTCGGCGACCGCCTTCATTCCCTCCTGGTTTTCGTAACTATCGCCGATTAGGAGGATCTGAGAGAAGCCATGCACTCGGTAGCAGGCACAGATTTCCCGGAGGAGGGCCCGATACGTCACCTCGGTCAAGCTGAGCGTGCCGGCGTATTTCATGTGCCCCGCCGGCGGGTCAAGGTCGCCCTCCGGCACAAAGGGAATGACCGGTGCCACCAAAGTGTTTTCCAGCTTGCGGGCGATCGCCTCGGTCGTAGCCCGGCAAATGTAGTTGTGCTTGCCCATCGCCAGGTAGGGTCCCGCCTGTTCGACGCCACCGGTGGCCACGAGGACGGTATCTTTTCCCGCTTGCAGTGCGTCGCGGACTTCCATCCAGGTCATCTCCTCCAGGAACACCGTGTCCTGGGCCGCGATCGGACGCGGGGTGTTCGGATCGGGGCTGCCGATCGACTCGGCGTTGCGGTTGACGGCCCACACGCGGACCGCGTTCACGGACAACACCGTCGCACTACTGCACACAATGGCGCAGACCGTTAGCAGCAACATGGTCTTGAGCTTGCTCCACATACCCCATTTCCTCTGGACAAAAACGTATACATCGCTTTGGCTCTGTCTACTCAGGACGCGAGCCAAGAATGTCATGCGTTCGCCGTTGACTCTGGTAAACGCGGTTGAAGACCAAGACGACAGCTCCCAAGGCGAGGAGGACGCATACGACCAATGGCTGGAACAGACGCTGGATTCCTCTTTGGAACGCGGTCGTGCCCGCTAGCTCCCGGCTCGGCGGCTGGTCGATCAACGCCAGATCGAGATAGCCAATCATCATTTCATCAAAGCTCTGATCGCCCCAGGCGACCACCACGTTGGGATTGGGATTGGCAGGATTGTTAATCGAGTTATCAAAGTAGGCCGTACACTGGATGATCGTGCCTTTGGGAAGAACCTTCGGTTCGACGAGTTGGTAACTCGTCTGCCAGTTGAAATCATAG
Organism: Gemmataceae bacterium; assembly: GCA_041499985.1. Taxonomy (GTDB): domain Bacteria; phylum Planctomycetota; class Planctomycetia; order Gemmatales; family Gemmataceae; genus JBGQLF01. Next base: position 9,632 of record JBGQLF010000036.1, on the reverse strand, counting down.
CGGGGCACATCGAGCAGAATCTCCTGCGCACCGTCAGGATAGCAGGCCTCATACCGGAACGATTTGCCGCGCAGATGCATGTGGGGGTGCATCGAGAGCAACCAGACATTTTGAGGGATCTCGTAACGGGATTCGACACGATAGTCGGCAACGCCGGGCGGAATCCAGAGATTGAAATCCGCTACCATGTTGGTCGCCACTTCGTGCCGCACCATGTGCGGATCAGCAAACACCAATCCCAGGCGGGTCTGATCCGTCTGTTCGATCCCAGTCGTGGTGTAGTGCAGCTGAAAGACGAGCTTCCACCCCGCCGGAACCCGCTTGGCCATACCCGCGGGCAGAAGCAGCGGATCGGATCCCGGCGACACACCGGTCAGCCAAACCGAGCCTAGCTTCCCCGCCTTGATGAGCTGGTTGCACCCTGGGGGCCGGAGGAAGATCAAGCCGTGATGGACCACCGAGCGATTGCCCGGCCGCATCTCCGCCGCCTGGATCCATCTATCTTCCGTGAAACCCGGATCGACCTCGAAGTACTGGTAGTCGACGATTCCCTCGGCTGGCACAGTGAACGGCTTCGGCATCGCCAACACCAGATCCGGCTCAGGGATGCGCCAGCCGTCCGTGTAAGCGCTCGACGCGGGCAGATCCTTGCGGTCGCCCTCGACTAGACCCTCACGGATCCAGGTGGAGATCAGCTCCCTTTCCTCCGGGGGGAGATGAGCATCATTGCGAAAGCGGCCATAACGGGGGTTGGCATGCCAGGGAGGCATGCGCTCCTGTTCCAGGACCTCCCGGATGGTCTCGGCATGGGCGACCACCTTGGGATAGGACGTGAGGGAGAATGGCCCAATCTGACCGGGCCGGTGACAAGCTACGCAGCGCTTCTGTAGAATGGCCGCGATGTCCCGGCAGTAGGTCAATTTCCCGGACCTGGCGGGCCGCGTCACCCGACCAATAAAGCAACCGGGGGCGGAGGTATGCGGGACGCGGACCGGCTGACCGGCCAGCAGATCCTCGATGGCGCAGCCGAGATCCCGGCGCATCGCCATCGGCCGGTGGACACCGGGTTCGTACTGGTCATCAATGCGTCCTCGGTAGCGCACCACTTGCTCATGGTCGAGGAGGAACACTTCTGGCGTGCGTAAGGCCCCGAGGCGGTCCGCCAACAGGTTGCCCTCGTCCTTGAGCAACGGGAAACGCAGTGCATAGTCCTTTACGTAGGCTGTGATTCGGGCGAGCGAATCTGATTGGTTGGCGTTGACTCCGACGAAGGCGACTCCACGTGCCTGGAACTCATTCGCCAGCTCGTTCAGCCGGGGCGTGTAAAGCTGGGCCAGTGGACACTCCGTACCCAAGAAGACGACAACCAAGAGTCGATGATCGGCCCACTCCTTCAACTGGTGCGGCTGGCCGGCCGTGTCACAAAGTTCGTACTCGCCAAGCTGCTTGCGCAGGGGCGAGGGATCGATGCTCGCGAATCCTGGGAGCGTCAATGGCCAAAGCAACAAGGGAACCCAAACGGTGTGCATCGGTTTGTTCTCCTGGGATCTGCTAGCCCCAGCGGTTCCCAGTGCCGGGAATCAACCGCAACAAGCCTAGCTTTTTTTCGCCTAGAGCATCCTGGGGAAGGCGGTTTGAATGTATAAGATGGGCAAAGCAGACTAAATTCGGGTAGGAGCATCACCACGCATCCGATAAGCTTCAAGGCGTCGTCCGGGATCCGCGAGGACCGCGAAAGGAAAAATCAGGCCATGCCCGAGTTAACCCGCGTCAGTATTTCTCTGGAGTCGGCCCTGCTGGCTGCGTACGACCGCCACATTAGCGATAAGGGATACGCCACGCGCAGCGAGGCGATCCGCGATCTGATCCGCGACCGCCTTATCCGGGAGGAGTCCGAGCAGGCCACCGGAGAACAAGTGGCCGTGGTCACGCTTGTGTACGATCACCATGCCCGGGAATTGGCGGCCCGCCTCATCGACAAACAGCATCATCACCATGAATTGGTCGTCTCCAGCCTCCATGTGCACCTTGGCGCCCGCCACTGCCTGGAGGTCTCCGTCTTGCGCGGCCCGGCACAACAGGTGCGTCATCTCGGCGATGAGCTACTGGCGACCAAAGGCGTCTTGCACGGTGAGATTAGCCTGACCAGTGGCGAAGGGGCCTACAATCGCTGGCGCTAATGGTGCCGGACGCTGATGCCTGTCCACTACTGGGATTGGAACGCACTCCCCGGCCAGCCTCCGGTTGGCCTTGCACGGGAGGAAACTCGCCGCTACAGTTCCCCCGCATTTCTCCAGGACCAAAGGGGGAGGGTCGAGGCGATGGCTCGAACAAGCCGGATCGTGTGCGCCTGCATCATCCTACTGTGGGGGCTGGCGGGCTGTGCGGCCACGGAATCGTTCAGCCTGCTTCTTCAGAGCACCGCCAGTGGGCGAGACCGCATCCTGGCCGGCTCACCGCAGAGCGCGTCGCTGGCGGTACAACAGAGGCTTACTCAGATGGGCCTGACCGCGGCAGTCACTGAACAGGCCGGCGTCATTCGCATCAGTAGCGTCACGCGCACGGGCCAACGCTTCGTCCTCGTTTTGACCAGCGTCGAACAAGACCACACCGAGCGCACACAGATTCGCCTTGAATGGGATGGGAGTAGCGACGATCAAATTGGCTTCCAAATCCTGTCGCAATTAGCGGTACAGACCCAGTCCTGAGGGGCGCAAAAACTAGCGGTGGCGCAGCCCTGCGCCACCGCTACTTCTGTGGTGGGTCACTACAACCAAGTGGAGACTCTTCAGGGTGTTGACCTGACCCACCTCCGTCTCGGGTCGGACCACCCCTGGAAGCACTGCTAGTATCGGCGCGGCCAAGGCGCAAACTTGAATGAGGTGCAGGCCGAGCGGCAGCTGCATGTCAACTGCTTGGGTCGACCTTACGTCAGACTGCAGAAGGGATTCGCTTCCTATGCTTGGGCCGAGCTTGTCGCATCGAGGCTGTGGACTTGCCTTGGTGCTGTCGCTCCTCCTGCACAGCATAGGAGGGCTATTCCTGTGGATGCAGTCGCTGGATCGAAACAGTACAGATTACCGTGGGCGGATGGAGGTGGAGACTTGTCTCCTAGTCTCCGAGTCTGTGAGCCGATTCCAGGCCTCGGCACCGCCATCTGAGGCGCCACCGCCTACCCGAATTTCGCCGCCAACAGCTGAGGAGCCCGAGTTATTCCCGGCTGGCCCCGCACCCATGCTCCTTCAGCAGAATCCTTCACGCCTGGATGCTCTCGTTCCGGCAGTCGCTTGGGAGCCGCGCGACCACGGCTCTGCACCTTCCATTGAGGAGCGTGATTCCGTCGTCAGGACTGGACACAGCGGCGACGACGACGGCGGCGGAGTTTCGTTCTTCGGCATTCGGGCGCAGGGGCAAGCGATTGTCTACGTGATTGACCGTTCGGCGAGTATGGGACTTCACGGCGCGCTCGAAACAGCCAAGCGGGAGCTGTTAAGCAGCCTGGAGTATCTGCCGGCGACCGCACGCTTTCAGGTTATTGCGTACAATCGTCAGGCCGAGCCGCTCCGCGTCGGCGGCCGAAGTGAACTGGTGCCGGCTTCGCGGGAGAACAAGAGCGCTGTGACTGCACAGCTCCTTGCCATTCGCGCCGAAGGGAGTACGGAACATCTTCGTGCCCTTCAGCGGGCACTGGCTTTGCAGCCCGACATCATCTTTTTCTTGACCGACGCGGACGATTTGCGATCTGAGCAGGTCCAAGCCCTGACTACACAAAACCACGGCCGGTGCGTCATCCACGCTCTCCAACTCGCGGCGACCCCCGGATCCTCTGAGGAATCGCATCGGCGCTTGGCTCAGAACAACCGGGGCGTGTATCGCAGAGTTGGAGTTACAGGTCAGCCATGAGTACCCAGTACTGAGCACGGGGCGCTGGCCTCTCCTTTCTAGTCCCTGATCACTAATCCCTGATCCCTGGTTACAGCCAGCCCCGGCCTTCTTCCAGCACCAGCGTTCGTAGGGCCTCGATCCAGGCGGGGTGATGGTTAAGACAGGGGCAGGGGTGCAGCTGCTCGCCGCCGGCGTGGCGGAACAATTCTCGCGCTTCAAAGCCGATCTCATCCAGCGTTTCGAGGCAATCAGTGGTAAAACCAGGCATGGCCACGAACACGCGCTTGATACCGCGGGCCGCCAAGCGCTTGAGCGTCTGATCGGTGTACGGTCGTAACCAGCGCTCCCTGCCAAACAGCGATTGGAAGCATTGTGTCCACTGCCCGGCCGGCCAACCGAGGCGCTTGATCAGCTGCGCCGTCGTCCGTTTGACATGAGTTGCATACGGGTCGCCGCGCTGGGCGTATTTGATCGGGATGCCGTGGAAACTGAGCAGGAAATGTTCCGGCTCCCATGCGAGCTTGCCCAGCTCTTCGCGTATCACGGTCGAGATCGCGTCCAAATAGGCGGGGTGCCCATAATAGGGCGGCACCACGCGTAAGGCAGGCACGCGGCGTTCGCGCATCAGCGCCTGAAACAAGGCATCCATGGCCGAGGCGGTCGTCGTGGCGGAGTATTGCGGATACATCGGCACCACGATGAGGCGATCGACGCCTTGCTGCACGAGCTCATGTACTACATCAGCCAACGAAGGATTGCCTACCTGCATACCGAAACGGACAGGTAGATCCGGTAGGGCGCGCTGGAGGGCCTCGGTTTGGCGTCGAGTTAGGTACAAGAGCGGCGAGCCGGTTTGCGGCTGCCAGATACGCTGGTACTTGGCAGCCGATTGCTGCGGCCGCGTGGGCAAGATGCGGAGATGGAGGATCAACCACCAGAGCAGCCGCGGCGCTTCAATCACACGCGGATCACCGAGGAATTGACGCAGGTAACGGCGGAGCGCTGGAGTGGTTGGCGCATCAGGCGTGCCCAGCTGTACTAGCAAGACAGCGGGAGATCGGTGCTCAACTCCTTTCGGCATCACTGAATCCGACACACTCCGCGCTCCGACCTTTGGCTCTTGACCCTTAGTCCTCTGGACCTACTTCTTCTGGCACTCGGGACCTTCCTTGGCATCCTGCTTTTCCGTGATGTGACCACCGCTTTCCTTGAGCGCGGCAGATTTTTCCGCGTTGAGCGGGGTGTAGCTGGTCCACTGCGCTGGGACATTGGCCTCGGCGAAGATCGCCTCCACCGGACACTCGGGCACGCAGGCTTCGCAATCGATGCAATCGACCGGATCGATATATAGCATCAGGTCGTCTTGATAGAAGCACTCCACCGGGCAAACGACGCAGCAGTCCGTATACTTGCAATCGTGGCACGGCTGGCAGACGGTGTGTGTCATGAGCGTTCATTCCTTTCATCCGACAAAAGCCACAAACCGGCACAGGATGACCCGGAACCGGCCCTCTTGGCGTGAGGCCAAAGAACTACGATGCACCCTAGCGGGCAATGCCCAACCCCAGGTAGGCGGGCCCTTCACGTTGAGGCTAGGCATAGCAACTCGCCACACGAATGTCTAGGGGCCAGTTCGAGCCCGGCCGATCTCGCGGAGGTGATGCTACCCTGGCCCCGCAGGCCAGGGAATTGCTTCCCCGAACGGATAATCCACTTTGAGGACTGGCGGCTCCAGTTCGTCCGAAAAGTTTGCCACACGCTAGCAGAATGTCCAGCCCAGATTCCGGCGCCGTCTGTGGCGCACAAACTACCTTTTCCGCGACACGCTCTGAAAGTGCGACCTACACTTGTCCAGGGACACCCCGTGCAGATTCCTACCCTATGGGCTGCTTTATGCTGGGTCGTATCTTCCTGGGCCGGTACGAGGCCTATCGCCTTCTGGGTGAGGGCGGCATGGGCCGAGTCTACCTTGCCCGGCAGACCGACCTCGGGCGGCATGTCGTCGTGAAGGTCATGCACGACAACATCGCCGCGGATCCCAAGTTCCGGGAACGCTTCCAGCGCGAGACGCTCCTGATGGCGCGCTTTCAGCACCCCTATGCCGTCACTCTCTTTGACGCGTCGCTCAACGATCCGGAGGGGCCGTGCATCGTCATGGAATACATCCGTGGCGTCACGCTCGATACCCTGCTGCACCGCAACACGCGCCTGAGCCCGGTTCGCGTTGGCCGACTCCTTGGTCAGCTGTGCGAAGCGCTCCAGGCCGCCCACGCCGAAGGGATTGTCCATCGCGATCTCAAGCCCGCCAACCTGATGGTGGTCGATCCGGATACGCCGCATGAGATCATCAAGGTGATGGATTTCGGCCTGGCCAAGTTGATCGACCCGGAATCGCTCAAGAAGGTCACCGTGACCGGCACCGAGTTTGCCGTTGGCACTCCGGGGTACATCAGTCCCGAACAGGCCAAGGGGGAAGAACTCGATCACCGCAGCGACTTGTATAGTGTGGGGGTTATCCTCTACGAACTGCTCTCCGGCCGGTTGCCATTCGCGAGCGGCGCCACCCTGGACATGTTGCTCGCCCACGCTACCGAACCGCCGCCTCTGTTTTCGGCCGTGGGAGCGGGTGACTGGGTGCCGGCCTCCGTTGAAGCCGTGGTGCAGGCGTGCCTGGCCAAGGATCCCAAGCACCGCCCGTCTTCGGCCCGCGACTTGGCCGAGCGCTACGACACCGCCCTCGCCCACGAACAGGTCGTCCAAGAGCAGGCTTTGTCGCCCCGTCATCCGAAGTCAGCGCAACGCGCAGCCGCACTCGAGGCTGAGGCATTTGATCCGAACGCGTTGGTCCACCATCTGGAAGCGTGGATGCCGGAAAAAATCGCGGCCTACAAACTGCGCGGCTTCGTCAATGACGTCGGCGGTGAGGTGTTGGAAAGCATTCCGGGCCGCATCCGCGTGCGTTTGGGAGGCCGCGGTAGCGCGTACACCGTTGGGCAGGGGCCCTTCTCGTGGCTAGGGCTCGGTCGCAAGAGCAGTCATATCGACGTGGAACTCCGCTTGCAACGGGCTGAGGGGCAACAGGAAAACATGCTCCACATCATTGTGCTCATGCGCCCGACACAAGGCGAGTTGTTGACCGATGCCCCCTGGCGGGAGCGTTGCAATCAAATCTTCTGCGACCTGCGCGGCTACCTGATGGGGCAAAGCGGGGCTGTGGGTGGGGGAGCGTTTTCGTGACTCGGGGCCGTTCCACGGGCCACCATCTGCGCGCGCCCGAACAGGCGCTGCAAGGCTTACCACCAACGGGCTTCTCCGACCGGAGCCATAGCTAACGCTTGGCCCCCTTGGATCTTCACCAGTTTTCGATCCTGAGCCAGCTTGATTCCTCGGTCCTGCGCACAACGTGTCCAGGAGAAGCTTCAGGATCCGACCTCGAATGGCTGGTCGCGGATTCCACCGTGGTCCGGGCACACGCCATCCGGCGGGTTCAAGAAAAGAAAAAGGCGAGTCGTCGGAGACTCGCCCTTTTGTCATTTCAGGATCGAAGTTTGGCCTGAGTGAACTCAAGTCTTGCCTTCGTTGCCCGCGGCCACCAGCTCTGGGGTACCGGCGCCTCCTGTGGTATCGAAATAGAGCTTCTTCTCGCCCTCGACCTCGTGCACCCGCACGGTGATCTTGTCCCTGCCCTGGAAGTTGCCCTTGAGCAGTTCCTCCGAGAGCGGATCTTCGAGCAAGTGCTCGATGGCGCGACGTAACGGCCGGGCGCCGAACTCGGGGCTGTAGCCCTTGTCGATGAGCAAGTCCTTGGCCTCGTCGGTGAGCACGAGCGCCAGGTTCTTCTCCTTAAGCCGCTTCGACACCTTCCCCAGCTCGATGTCAATGATGTTCTGCATGTCGCCCTTGTTCAGGCTGCGGAAGACAATGATGTCGTCCACGCGGTTGAGGAACTCTGGCCGGAACGTCCCCTCCATGACCTGCTTGAGCACTTCCTTCATCTTTTCATAGGTCGTCTGCTCATCCTTCTTGCCGAAGCCGAAGCCAGCCTTGCCGGTGATCTGCTCGGCGCCGATGTTCGTCGTCATGATCAGGATGGTGTTCTTGAAATCGATCGTGCGACCGACGTTGTCGGTCAACCGGCCTTCTTCCATGATTTGCAGCAACATGTTCCACACGTCGGGGTGAGCCTTCTCGATCTCGTCGAGCAGAACCACGCTGTACGGCCGGCGGCGAATCTTTTCGGTCAGCTGGCCGCCTTCTTCGTAGCCGATGTAGCCGGGTGGTGCCCCGATGAGCCGGCTGACGTTGTGCTTCTCCATGTATTCCGACATGTCGATCTGCACCAGGGCGTTTTCGTCGCCAAACATGAAATGTGCCAGGCGTTTGGCCAGCAGGGTCTTGCCAACCCCGGTGGGTCCGGCGAAGATGAAGCTGCCGATCGGACGTTTCGGATCCTTGAGGCCAGCCCGGCTCTTGCGCACGGCCTTGGCGATAGCGCAGATCGCCTCGTGCTGGCTGACCACCTGCTTGTGCAGCTCCTCTTCCATCCTGAGTAGTCGCTGCGTCTCGTCGCTCTCCAGCCGCTTCAGAGGCACGCCGGTCATCTTGCTGACGACCTCGGCGATCACCTCTTCATCGACGATGCCATCAATCTCCTTCGATTTTTCACGCCACTCACGTGTGATGTTGTCCTTCTTCTTCTTGAGCTTGTCGGCCTGATCGCGCAGATGAGCGGCCTTCTCGAAGTCCTGCTCGGCGACGGCCGCTTCCTTTTCTTGATTCAGCTGCTCGATCTGGGCATCGAGTTCCTTGAGATCTGGAGGCCTGGTCATCGCCTTGAGCCGGACGCGCGCGCCCGATTCGTCAATGACGTCGATCGCCTTGTCGGGCAGACAGCGCCCGCTGATGTAGCGGTCGGAGAGTTCGACGGCAGCGTCCAGGGCCTCGTCCTTGATCTGCACACGGTGGTGCGCTTCATACCGATCGCGCAGGCCGCGGAGAATCTCCACCGTCTCAACTTTCGAGGGCGGATTGACGATGATTTGCTGGAAACGGCGTTCCAGGGCGCCGTCCTTTTCGATGTATTTGCGGTACTCATCGAGCGTCGTGGCGCCGATGCACTGAATCTCGCCACGAGCCAGGGCGGGCTTGAGGACGTTGGAGGCATCAATCGCACCTTCGGCACCTCCGGCCCCGACCAGCGTATGCAGTTCATCGATGAACAGGATGGTGTTCTTGGCGCGGCGCACCTCGTTCATGACGGCCTTGATGCGTTCTTCGAATTGACCGCGATACTTGGTGCCGGCGACCATCATGGCCAGGTCGAGCACAACAATCCGGCGATCGCGCAGCAATTCGGGTACATTGCTATCAACGATCAGCTGGGCTAACCCCTCGACAATGGCGGTCTTGCCGACGCCGGCCTCGCCGAGCAGCACCGGGTTGTTCTTGGTGCGCCGACTGAGCACCTGGATGACGCGCTCAATCTCATTCTGCCGTCCGATCACCGGGTCCAGCTTTCCTTGCCGGGCCAACTCAGTGAGGTCGCGACCGAAGCTATCGAGGGCAGGGGTTTTGGATTTCCCCTTGTTGGCCGTCCGCTCTCCCCCTCCCCCCCCACTTTCGCCCGAGTCCATGTTATGCCCCAGCAAGTTTAATACCTCCTCGCGCACGTCTTCCAGCTTGAGCCCAAGGTTCATGAGGACCTGGGCGGCCACGCCCTCCTGCTCGCGCAGGAGGCCTAGCAGCAG